>JAPOVO010000227.1 GCA_026708165.1 Chloroflexota bacterium
TCGCTATCGGCAGACCCGGCAGACCCGCTCCGGAGCCTACGTCAACGAGGCGGCCGCTACCGCCGGGAATGTGGGACTCGATGAGGGGGACGGCGGCCAGCGAGTCGGCGAGATGAACTATGTCCAGTTCGGCCACCGTTGATTTTCCGATGAGACCTCGTGGGGCGGCCGTCTCGCGCAAGCGGTCGCCGTACGCCAAAAGGCGGTCAATCACGTCGGGCGGTCGAGGCTCCACGCCCAGAGCACCGATTATTTGCTCAAGTCGAGTCAAAACTTCGAGTTCCCCCGGGCAAGATTCGGCGATGTAGTCTTTGATATATCACGGCGGAGACCAAAAACACCGAGGTTGACTTGGATCGACTGTGGAGCCCCTGGCGCATGGAATGGATCGAGTCGGACACGCCGGGCGAGGACGACTGCCCGTTCTGCATTACGCGCGAGGCCGCTCGCGAGCTTCCGGGACTCATCGTGGCAACGTCGGAACATTGCTATGCGACACTCAACCTTTACCCGTATAACGGCGGTCACATAATGATCCTGCCGTACCGTCATGTTGGGGATATCACCGACTTTCTGCCTGAAGAACAGGCGGACTTATTCGCCAACCTTCAGTCTGGAGTGACCGCTCTTCGATCGGCGATGAGCCCCAACGGGTTCAATATCGGGTTGAACCTAGGCTCCGCGGCAGGAGCAGGCGTTCCCGGCCACTTTCACTTCCATATAGTCCCTCGCTGGGCAGGGGATACCAACTTCATGCCCGCGATAGGCCAGACGAAGGTCATGCCGGAGACGCTGGAGCAGACCAAGAGCCGCATCGTGGCGGCGTGGCCGCGCCAGCGCCAATAAACCTAGGCGGCCGGCCGGTCTTCAGCGGGCCCCAGCGAGCGGACCGGCGCGGGGATCAAGGTCGGACTGTGCTCCGGGAAGAAGCCGAATTTCGCAAACGGCCAGTAGATCACCCAGACCTTCCCTACGATCGCCGCCAGCGGCACGGCCCCGAACCGCCTGGAGTCTTCGCTGACCGACCGGTTGTCGCCAAGCACGAAGTAGCTCCCTGCAGGGATTCTCACCGGTGGGACGACCGCGGTGCCCAGTCGATCTACGTAGCCGGTCTCTTCAATTTCCAGGCCGTTGACGAACACCCGTCCGGTGCGCATCTCAATCGTCTCGCCGGGCATACCTACGATCCGCTTGACAAGGTCCTCGCTGTCGCCGCCGGGCTTTCGGAATACCACTACGTCACCGCGCTCCGGACTCGAATTTATGTACGACAACTTGCTCACCAGAACCAGCTCGTTGGAAATCAGATTCGGATGCATGCTCGGTCCCTGGACGCGAAAATTCTGCATGACAAGTCTGGTGGCGAAGAATATGAACAGAGCCAGCAGGACAGTCTCAAGGACTTCGAGGGCAACGATTTGGTACCGCCGATCAAGTGATAGCACTAGGCTGCGTATCCAACCTCGCCGGCGTTATAGAAGTGACTAAATACCGTTTGACTGCACCTGTGGGAATCCAGATTAGGAGATGCATCATGCTAACATCGACCGTACCCATGGATGCCGTTTAGCGGAGGCCTGCCCTGCGATCGTCGTCGGCGGCATCTCGTCCCTTCCTCAATTCAAACTTGCCGACCAACGCCAGAGCAGCAATACCCACGGCCTTGGTGGGCGCCCTGATTGTGATCCTGGACCAGATCGTCAAGGTCCTGCTCGCGCCCTATTTGCAATCTCAGCCCGGCTGGCAAGTCTGGGCAATTGAGCCAATCGTGAAGCTTCGCCTCGTTCACAACTCGGGATTCGTGTTTGGCCTATTTTCCGACAGCGCCCCCGCCTGGGTTGTTTCGCTCGTCGTGATAGCGGCTATAGGCGCGATTGCCCTGGTCTTCACGCGCCAAATCGAATCGCCAAGCCTCCCCACGCGAATCGTATTCGGGCTGACTTTCGGCGGCGCCATCGGAAACCTGATCGACCGCTTTCGGCTTGGCTACGTAATCGATTACGTCGACTTCGGCTGGTGGCCTGTCTTCAACATCGCGGACTCCGCGATAAATATCTCGATAGTGGCATTTATAGTCCTGCTGCTACTCGGGCGCGTGGAAAGACCCTCCGCAACTCCATCATCCTTCATGGAGTAAGGCTTCTGACGACGAAACCGGGGCCTGGACCCGCCGGCGGCAAAGGGGGCGTAACCATCGTCGTGGCCGAAGCAGACTCCGGGCGCAGGATCGACGAATGGCTCGCCAGCCAACGCCGAGGTCTGAGCCGCACTCGCGCCGCGAAGCTGATAAGGACGGGATGGGTGCTTGTCAACGGCGACCCGGCAAAATCGTCGCGTCGCCTCGAACAGGCGGACGAAGTCGAACTGTGGCCGAGCCACAGCGAGTCTGCTATCCCATGCCCGCAGCACGTTGAGTTTGAAGTCGTTTACGAAGACCGGGGCATCGTCGCGGTCGACAAGCCGCCCCACCTAGCGGTCCATCCCGGCGCGGGCCGGCCCGACGGGACTCTCGTAAACGGGCTCCTCTCGCGCTATCCCGACATCGCAACCGTTGGCGGACCAGGCCGTCCGGGAATTGTCCATCGCCTGGACATGGATACCAGCGGAATGATCCTGATCGCACGGACAGACGAAGAGTACCTAAGCCTCGTCGAACAGTTCGCCAGCCGCACGGTCGCCAAAACCTACCTGGCGCTGGTCGAGGGTGCGCTGCCCCACGAGTCCGGGCTTGTCTCGGCGCCACTCGGACGCCAAGCATCAGACAGAAGGAAGATGCAGGTCGACTGGTCGGGCAAGGAGGCCGCGACCCGATTTCGCGTCGTTGCCAGATCAGACCGCGCCAGCTTCCTGGAGCTGGACCTGATAACGGGCAGAACTCACCAGATCAGAGTGCATCTCGCGGCGGTGGGGCATTGGGTGATCGGCGATGCAACATATGGCAAGCCTGTTCCAGGACCATCGACTCGCGGCCGGGCGCAGCAGGCGCCACGGCAGATGCTGCATGCCTGGCGGATCTCCGCCGAGCGCCGCGACGGTTCTCGATTCACCTGCCACGCGAAGCTGCCGGATGATTTTCTACGTGCGGCGGAGGAGCTGGGCATCGCCGAATCCGTACTCGCCCCCTACGTCCACACTGGCTGGACCGCTAACCCCAGGTGAACCCGGCCGCACGGATCGAACTGCCCATCCCCGGCGGCCCCGATGCAATCACTCCCGAATGGCTCACAGCGGCGCTGCGGCATTCGAACGCGTCGGCAGGCGCAACGGTGAAGTCGCTGAAATGGACGCCGCTCAAGCGGGGCAGGCTCAGCCGGATCGTTCGCATTCACCCGGAATTCGCTCCTGGCGGCACGACCGGGCCGAGATCGATCATTGCCAAATTCCACCCCCTAAATCCGGCGTCGAGAGGGCCGGCAAACGCCTTCGCAAAGTCGGAAACAGGTTTTTACAAGCATTTCGCAGAGCGGTCTGAGTTGCGAACGCCGCTTTGCCATTACGGTCGGCACGACCCGGAGTCTTCAAGATTCGTGCTCCTGATCGAGGACCTGGAAGCCAACAGCCGCCGCTTTGAAGGGGAGACCTGCACTCCCAGCGAGGCGAAGCTTGCGCTAAGAAATCTCGCCGCGTTCCAGGCCGCTTCGTGGGACCGCCCAGGACGGGGCCGACCGGCATTCCTTGAGCGGCTGGATGACTCCAAACATACCGCCCTTCAGGGTGCAGGCTTGCCCGCGCTCCTTGCCGAGAATCCCCCTATCGATCCCGAATCGCGGGTCTCCGCCGAGCGAGAGTTCCTTTTAGTTCGCAATCGTCTCTCGCGCCCGCCGCTGACGATAGTTCTGGACGACGTTCACGTGGGTAACCTCTTCCAGGGCTTGGGCGCAGGAATGCCCGTAATCACTTTCATCGACTTTCAGTTTGTGTGCCTGGCCCGCGGGCCGCTCGACGTGGCGCGGCTGCTGGCCGGGAGCCTCGCTCCAGACACGCGCCGAGCAGTCGAGATGCGGCTTCTGAGGGCATATCACGACGCGCTGACTAGCGGCCGGGTAGTGGACTATTCCATCGAGGACTGTTTGCGGGACTACCGTCTAGGCCTGCTGTGGGGCTTGCTTCGACTTCTCACGAACAATCTGGTGATGAAGGCTATATCGGTTGACGCGCCGCCTGATGCCCGGACGGAACTGGCCCACCAAATCGAACGCTTCTCGGCCGCAGTCGACGATCTGGACTGCCGAGAACTGCTGAGAGACTGAACAGCGGCGGTCGCGCTCTCTCCGCTAGACCCGCTCGGCCAGGAACTCGTAGCTCGATCTCATGCAATCGAAAATGTCGCGGCGCGCGGCGTCCTGTTCGACGATCCAATACTCGGTTCCCGCCGCCTGGGCAGCCGGGATTATCGAGTCCCAGTCGAGGTTGCCCTCGCCAACCGCGGCGTAGAACGGCGCGGCGCGGCTTCCGCCTTCGGGGGGCAGAATCTCCATGTCCTTGACGTGTACGTAGGTCGAACGTCCGTGTATGCGTCCGAACAGCGCCGCGGGATTGACTCCGGCAAACGCGGCCCAGTACACATCGACCTCCATAAGCAGCTCGGTTCCACCGCGCTCGATCAAGGTGTCCAGGTAAGTGGGGCCGCCGGGCTCGGACCTGATGAACTCGTGGGCGTGATTGTGATAGCCGAACGAGATGCCGTGCGACTTGAGCTTTTCGATCACGGCGGCGGAGTCGTCGACGAACCTTGAATACGAATCCGCTTCGTATGGATCGTACTCGTCTTGAAGCATCGGCACGGCAACGAACCCGCATCCGATAGTCTCCAGGAATTCGATTTCCCGGTCGGTATCGTCCCGCAGCGCCAACCAGCGGCGATGCGCGCCAATGCATTCAAGTCCGATGTCGTCCATCAGCGCGCGGGCCATCCGGGGCGGCGTGTCCGCGTCATCTCCCTCGACTGCCGCGATTGCAGAGAACTGCACCGTGTCGTAGCCGATGGCCTTGATTTTCCTGAGCGAAGCCTCGAACTCGCGGCGGTTCGAGGTGAACTCGCGCACCGAATAGAGTTGAGCGGCTATATGGCTCCGCACGGCAACACCGCCTTCCTTGGCCTATTGCGTCGGACGGTACGCTAGCAGCCCGCGCCGGATAGCGCCAACGGCAACCCGCACGGACCAAAACCGACCGTACACGACCGGCGCATTCGCGAGCCAGGGGAAGTCGCGTCCAGCGGGACCGGCCCGTCGGCAATCGCAAGTAGAATTCCTGGCGATGTCGAGTCATATCGATCGAGTCGAGCCGACCATTTTGTATGTGGCCGGCTGAAGGGGGGCGCAGTGTATCTGATTCGCTATGAAGTCGATGGACGGGAGCATCACGGCATTCTGGAGGACGGCGAGATAGCCGAAATCGAGGGCGATTTCTTTGGCGCGCTCGACCGAACCGGAGAGACAGCCGCACTCGCGGACGTGGTCGTCAAGTATCCGACCTCGCCGTCGAAGATCATCAACGTGGCGGGAAACTACCTGAGCCACATCGGCGACAGCCCGCCGTTCAACAAACCTCAGCCGTTTCTCGCGACGCCATCTTCAGCACTGGATCCCGATCAATCTATCCGGATTCCGGCGGGCGCGGAAAACGTCCATTACGAAGGGGAAATGGCGGTGATTATCGGTCGCCGAGCCAGCAATGTTCCGGAATCGAGCGCGGGCGACTATATTCTCGGAGTTTGCGCGGCCAACGACGTGAGCGAGCGGGACTGGCAGGGGGGCGACGACAACGACGTTCAGTGGTGGAGAGCGAAGTCGGCGGACACGTTCTCCCCGTTCGGCCCCTGGATCGCGACCGGTCTCGACTACTCGAACCTCGATTTGGCGACCCGGCTGAACGGCGAGACAGTGCAGAGCTGCAACACTTCCGAATTGATCTACGGGGTCGACGAGGTTATCGCGTTCGTGACGCGCTACATGACGCTGGAGCCGGGGGACGTCATCTTCACTGGCACGTCCGGCGAAACGTCGCCGATGAGCGCGGGCGACGTCGTGGAAGTCGAGCTCGAAGGCTGCGGCGTACTCCGCAACACCGTCAGTTAGCTCCGCGATCCCGCGCACTTTGTATTTGTCGAGTGCGTAGCCGTCGCTTGGCGCACCGAGACAGGAGTGAAACGGCGCGGCCAGCGGGTCCTCGACTAGGCGGTTAGTCCTGGCCCCTCGTGGGACTCAATAGCTTTCTGGCGAGAGTGTCGTCGGAGTCCAGAATCCGGACCAGCTCGTCCTTGCAAGCCGTCCGCTGCTCGTCGGTCATACCGTTCTGCTCTGAATCCGCAAGCAATTCAAGCAGCGCGCGAGCGCGGTCTTCCGTCGACGTTAGCTTGCGAACCGGCCTTGACCGCCCCAGTCTTACGGCCAGGTAGACAAAGAGCGATCCGAGCGCCACGGCAATTGACGCCACTCCCCACTGCGTTGACGTGACGGCAGCAACTCTCGACGCGAGGGAAGGACCGGGAGGTCTTATTGCGAGCGTGAGGTTTTGTCCCGCAGCTAGCGGCTCGACATTCCGCCATACCCATAGCTGACGGCCTTCAATCGTCGCGTCATCGCCGCGCTGGACTCCATCCGCGCTCAGAAACAATTCTTCGGCCGGAGCCATAATCACAAGCTCAGCGGTCCTCAATGGCGTCTGACGCGGAATATCGATCCCCTCCAGACGCCACGGGAAAGAGTACGCAAAGCTGATTTGATTCGAGCCGGGGTAGATCGGCCTCCGAATCGACACGCTGTCCGTCCCGAACTCTACTTGGTCAGAGTCGAATCCGAGCATAACGACAAAGTTGAAAGCCCCCTGAGGCAGCGGGAACGAAAGCGGGTTTGCGGAATCCGGTTTCGCAACGAACGCCCGGTCGCTGGGATTTGTGAGCGTGACGATCTCGAGCGCTCGCACCGCCGTGTCGGACTGCGGCGTGTAAACCACGACGTGACGCGCTATTTCGACTCCCGGATCATCAGAGACCACGTCGTAGACCGTTATGTCAACCTGGACTACGTCGGTACCGGAGAATGCAAAGGCGTCACTGGTAAACGGCGCACCCTGGTGCTCGACCCGGACCTGATAGACGATCTGGCTGTCGGTCTCCAGCCCTTCGAAACCGAATTCGCCGTTGTCGTCCGCCGCAGTATTGAAAGTCTCGACGGCGATCCCGGCCACGTACTTCGTCAGCGTTACGGGCAGCTCGGGCGGGACCGTGCTCCCGGAGGTGCCGGTTGTAACCACTCCCACCACGACGCCCGGCCCATCAGCCGCCACGGCTCCCGGCCATGCGGCGGCGAACAGGGCCGCCACGAATAAAACCGAGCGAGCGATTCTCGTTATCAAAATCACTCCAAGTACTAAATTTGAGACCACGGGTCTGCCAAGCGTCGGCAACGCGCGCCACCAAACAGGTTCCGCTCAGTCAAGTCTGCCAAAACTCCGCGCAGACTTCTCAGCGTGGGCTCCGGCTCATTGCTCAGGTTGGAGCCGCCAGTCGGTCGCGGGCCGAGCCGTCGACTTGGGCCAACAGCGAAACGCGGTGCAAGTTGTCTGTTTGGTAGAGTCTCCTTGTCGTTTGAACTCACCAAAGGAAATCGAAGCCCATGGACTATCGAGCTCTCGCCGATCTACTCAAGCAGAGTCTCAATCTTGAATATCCCCCGGTCGCGGTGACTCGCACAAACGAAAAGCCCGCGTCCGTGGAAACTTCCACCGAGACCGTCCCATCGGCGTGCACATTCTGGCGAAGGGCCGAATCGAGCGTTTTCTATGCCGATTCGGAAGCCCACATGAACTGCCCGATCGGCGCGATGGTGATGGGATTCGAGCTTTCCGAAGCGAAGAGCGGCGAGCTCATGGAACTCGTCGGCGGGATGTGCGAGATCAACTACATCAGGCCCGAAGAGGTCCCGCTGATTCCGAAATTCGAATCGGTCCAAACCGGGGCGGTCTACGGACCGCTGGCGGACTTCCCCGTCGAACCCGACGTGGCGCTGGTTTGGACCACGCCTTTTCAGGCGATGCTGCTTCAGGAAACGACCGGGGCCACGACCTGGACGGGTGAAAATGGCAAGGTCTTCGGGCGTCCGGCTTGCTCAGTGCTTCCATCCGCTGACAGCACCGGCGGCGCTTCGATGTCGCTGGGTTGCATGGGTATGCGCACGTTTACCGAAATCGCTCCCGACCTGTGTCTGATTGCGATTCCCCGGGAAGCACTCGAGGGACTCGCGGCGGATCTGGAACGCACACTGGCGGCCAATCAGACAATGGCGGGAGCCTACCAGGAGATGCGCGAGGCTATCTAGGGCGGCTCCTTACGGGAGTTGAAAGGGATCACGCGGTCGCATGAGAACGCGAATCGTCGTGATCGTGTCGGCGGCGCTCGCCGCCCTGATTCTCATTCCGGTCGTCGCCGTCGTAGGACTGGGTGCCTATGGATCGTCGCTGGGCGGTTCGACCACCAGCGTCGGAACGCGGGGAGCCGAGCTTAAGCTCATCCCCGCCCACGGACTGCCGGGAAGCACCGTGCGAATCGAGGGGCGCAACTGGCCGGCCAGGGCGCAAATATCGCTGTCGCTTTCCCGCCCGTCGAGCGTCGCGGGCACTGCGCCGCTCGAAATGCGGCTGGCGAGGCTGCAGGCGTCGCGGAGCGGGACATTCCGGCTGGATACCATCATTCCCGCGGCTCTGGTAAATCCCGATACGCACGGATTCCTGATCAAATCGCAGGCATTGGACCGGAACGACGCCCTGATCAGCAACGTCTCCGCAGGATTCGAGATCGAGCCGTACCCTACCTCGGTCACCGTTCAAACAGTCGACGCCGAATCCGGGGCGCCGCTCGCGGATTCGGTGCTGACGATCAGCGACTCCTTCGACCGCGTGGTGACGAAGGGCACGACCGGATCGGACGGCTCGGCGGTCTTTCCCGGACTGGCGCCAGGATCCCTCAAGGTGAAGGTCCAGCGTCTTGGCTACCGGGAAGCCAAAGGGAAATTGACCGTTCGCGATGAGGGCGAATCCCAGCATCAGGTCTCCCTAGCCCCGGCGCCAGTCAGGCGGCTGTACGTCCCCGCCGCAATGAGCGTCGAAGGCGATACCGCCAAGTTCGTTGGCATCGACAGATGGACCGGTTTGACGTTCGAGCACGAGGTTCCGATCCGGCCGAATCGGGATTTACCCATAATCAGCGAAGAGGGCCGAGTTTACTTCGGCTACCTGCTACCGGTCGACGACAATGAGACAGCAGCCGCCGAAATCGGTACGCCCCCCGAGTTCTTCGCCCTGGGGCGTGCGCTTCGGTCCGCCAGCCACGACGTCGAAGGCTATCCCAGCACGATTTCGGTTCGACACGTCGGCGAGATCGATAGAGGGCACGTCATTGCCTCATACGCCATTTCCGGCCTGGTGTCTTTCCTGTCCCGAATACTAATAATTGACCCTCAATCTAACGAGGTCGTGCTCAACCGGACGATCTCAAGCTCGGAGATTCCGGTTCTGCCAGACGGTCAGCATCTTGTGCATCTCGTACATAGGTTTTCGGGTAGAATGCGCACCTTCGACCTGTCCACGGGCAAGATGGAGAGACATGCGGAGCGCGCGCCGGCGCCCGTGATACAGGCGATCGCCCCAGTCTCAGGAGAAAGCGATACGTTCCTGCTGACCGCCGAGGGTACGCTTCACGCGTTTGACCTAGCGGACCGGAGCGTCGGCCCGACGCTTTCGACCTACCCGGGCACTACGCGCCTGGTACGGGATGCGGAGGGAAAGCTGTATCTGCTAAATCCCTTCCGGGCCGAGATCGTGGTGCTGGACGAGACCGGCTCCCGCTGGTTGACCTCGGTGCAGTTGCCGAGCCGCTCGACATGGGCGTGGATAGATCCGGAAGGGCCGTTCATGTTCGCGGGCGCATACTCGAACGGGTCTCTGACCATGCACGTGATCGAAAAAGACACCCTCACGTACAGGAACACCCACACGTTCCCGAACGCAATCGGAAGCGACGGGGAGACATCTCAGCGGCTGAATTCCGAAAACCGCTCCTGACCGTTCGTCGGCGGAGCGGCGTGCTATAACCTGCCAGCTTAGAATCTGCACGATCCGGCACCGAGAACGGGTCGTCCAAAGAGAGGCGCTCTGATGGAATTGGGATTCTTCACCATGCCGCTGCATCCGCCCGGGAGCGATTTCGCGCAGACCGTCGAGGACGACATCGAACAGCTGGTCAAGCTCGACGAGCTTGGATACAAGGAAGCATGGATCGGCGAGCACTTCACCGCCGAGTGGGAGAACATCCCGGCGCCCGACCTCATCATTGCCGCCGCATTGCCCATTACGCGTCAGATCAAGTTCGGGACCGGCGTTTCGTGCATGCCGAATCACAACCCGTTTCTAATCGCCCACCGCATCGCGCAGCTCGACCAGATGGCCAAGGGGCGGTTTTATTGGGGCGTCGGCTCTGGCGGTTTTCCCGGCGACTTTACCGTCTTCGGCTTCGATCCCAAGACCGGCGACCACCGGACCATGTCTCGCGAGGCTCTCGAGCTGGTGCTGGAAATCTGGAGCGACCCCAAACCCGGCCACTACAAGAACGAATTCTGGGACTTCGTGATCCCGGAACCGGAGGACGACATAGGACTTGGCATTCACATGCGTCCATACCAGCTCCCGCATCCGCCTATCGGCGTCGCCGGGGTGTCGCGCTCTTCGGACACGCTGGTCCTGGCCGGAGAGCGCGGCTACATTCCGATGAGCATCAACATCGTGCCATCGCGAGTGCTGAAGAGCCATTGGGAGTCGGTCGAGGAAGGCGCCGCCAGCGCCAGCGTGAGCGCCGACCGCAGCCTGTGGCGGGTCGCCCGCGACGTCTATGTCGCCGACTCCACCGAGCAGGCGCGCGACGAGGTGCTCAATGGAACGCTGGCCCGCGACTTTCACGGCTACTTCCAAACGCTCCTCTCGAAGTCCCGCCTGCTTGATCTGACCAAGGTCGATCCCGAGATGCCGGATTCGGCAGTCACCGCCGAATACATGATGGACAACGTGTGGATCGTGGGCGACCCGGACGAGGTGGCCGGTCAGATCCGCGACTTGCACGAGGAGCTGGGCGGCTTCGGAACGCTACTCGCGATGGGGCACGAATGGCAGCCCAAGGAGCAGTGGACGCATTCGATGACGCTTCTGGCCGAGGAAGTCATGCCGCGGCTAACGGACCTGAACTAGACGCGAATAACGCTCGGTGAATTAGAAGGCGTGGATTCCCGTTTTCACGGGAATGACGGTGGCGAATTTACGCGTGGTGTAGCGGGCGGCGGAAAGCAGCCTAGCGCAGCAGCGCCTCGGCGATGTGCGTCAACTCCTGCTCGCCGATCCCGCCGGAGAGACGAAGCGCGACCGTTCCGTCTGACCTCAGGAACACCCAGAAGGGCACGCCGCGGACGCCGAATGCGTCCGCCACTGCATCGTTTGAGTCGACAAGCACGGGAGACGACCAGCCTTCACCTTCGAGCCACGCGTCGGGCGGGTAGTTAGGCCGTCCTGAATCGATCCACGTTGGAACGGCGTAAAGATCGACGCCGTCGGGCTTTGCGCCGCTCGCGACCCAGGCCTGCACCCACGGCACCTCGGCCTGGCAATGCGGACACCAGTGGGCCAGGAAGACGATTATCTTGGGCCGCCCATCCTTGACTATCTCTGTGGAACGGCCGTTGAAGTCAACGCCGCGCACTTCCGGCGCCTGCCTGTCTATTGCGCCGTCGCGCGATCCCCGATCAAAGTCAGCGAGGCTGTCACCGGCGATCTGTGGGCTTCCCTGAACGGTCTGATTCGAGGAGTCGTCCTGACCTTCGCTTCGGGTCATTAGCACGGCCAGCACGGCGGCAATCGCGACGACAAGCGCGACGGCGACGAGCAGACTTCGGTTTCGAGTGTTCACGATGACGAGTCCAGGGGTTGACGATGGAATACCAGCAGCAGAACCAGAATAGCCCCAAAAGCCGTGAGGGCCATAAACGGAATGCTGATGAACCCAAACTCGTTGATCCACGTCAGAGTGCACGGGGCTTCCGGTGCGCAGGCGCCGGTATCGAGCGCGGGCACTCGCTGGAGCGTGTAGTGATACAACGCCACGAGCCCGCCCACGCCGGCCAACGGAATCGCATACCACCGGACCAGCCTGCTATTTCGGAAGGCCGCAACTCCGAGCACGACCACGAGCGGATACATCGCTACGCGCTGATACCAGCAAAGCTCGCAGGGGACGAATCCGGCCCCTTCCGAGAAGTAGAGGCTCCCAGAAGTCGCGACCAGGCTCACAACCCAGGCCATGGCAACCGCGTTGGCTCCGAACTCGCGGGCCAGCCACGCACGACCATCGGAAAGGCGCTGCGACACGCGAGCGCCGACAGCGACGACAACCGCCGCCGCGATCAGCAGGATGGCGAGCAGAGTGAGCAGTCCGAGGAACGCTGCGACGATTGACGAGGTCATGTCTAAATATACGTGAGCGCGCCAGGAATCCACGGATTCCTCGCGACTCGTCTACTTGACGAGCCTGCCGAAGCGTCCGATTGCGGTTTCTATCAGGATGGCAGCACTACCTGGTAGCAGACGACTCCCAGATCATCCTCTTCAATGGGCGCGGGCGCTTCGGGAAGAGCCACGGGGCGCAATCCAAACCGCTCGACAACCTCAACGATCCTCCGGGCGCAGTCGGTCAGGCTCACGCCGCCTCCCGTGTAGTCACGACGCAAGTCCGACAACGCTCGCAGCACCAGGTTGTTCCGGCCCACCGATAGGGCCTGGTCGCCGCCGCCGAATTCAGCGCCGGCCGGAGAGTCCGGCGCGCGCAGAATGTCCAGCGCCCACCTCTGACTGGCGGGGAGGGAAGCGGCACGCGTCCGGGGGTCTAGCAACGCATTATGCGCCGCGCAGATGTCAGCCGCCGCTACCGTAAACAGGTTTTCCAAGTCCAGGTCATCAGGAATGCGAGCGGAAAGCCGATCCTGCGGATCTATCAGGCGGAGCATGGGCAGGTCTTCTCGATGCAATATCTCTCCCGATTGGGAGACCATCCGCCAATACCGCTCATCCCTGCGCGTTCTGCACGCGAAGAAGACGGCAGGCTCTGTAAGCGTCGGCGATTGCCGGACGAAAGCCGCCCCGATTCCCCAGGGAAGCTCGCGGAGCCTTTCCACTTCGCCTTCTTCCACGGCACGCCGGATATGCGCGCGGAACAACTCGCCCGCGAACGCGGAGCCTGTCTCGCTCTGCTCATCGAGCAGCGACGCGTCGCCACTGGACAGGCGTTCCACAAAGGTGCTCAGGTCCGCATAAATCTGAGACTCCGGCTCTACTTGCGCAAGTACCGGCGTCTCCATGCCGACCGACACGTTTGCCGCCAAGATCTTCTCCTGTAGCTTTGCCTCCAGTTTCAGCAGCCGCTCCATATCGCCGGGCTTCGGCAGCAGCGTGTAAAGGTAAACGGTGTCGTGAGGACTGCGCAGCCTGATAACCCGTCCGTTGCGCTGCACGACGCGCTGCGGGTTCCAGGGCATGTCGAACGAGAGCACGGCCTGGGCCTGCTGCAAGTTCTGCCCCTCGGAGAGGATGTCGGTGCTTAGCAGCACGTCCACTTCGCCGTCGTCCGGACGAAATCCCGATTCTCCGGTCACCGACTCGGGGCAGAAGCGCTCAAGCTCCCTGGCGCGGGCTTCGGCATCGATCGACGACCCGATAACCGCCGTCCAAGGCCGCCCGTTCAGCAACTCCGGATAGGCCTCTATCGCGTCTTTCAGGTACGACGCGGTGTCCTGGAACGCGGTGAATATGGCGACCTTGTCCGACGAAGTCTCGGCCATCACTCGCTTGAGCATTTGCAGTTTCGGGTCCGGGCGAGTCCTCAGCCGCTCCAATTGATCGGCCATATCGGCCAGCCGGTCCCGGTCGCGCCGCAGGTCAGGCAACAAGTAGTCGTTGAATTCCCTTTCAGGAGCGCCGGCCTCAGCGTTGGCCAGCGCTTCGTCGATGAGGTCGCTATCCAGAAGCGTGTCGTCGTCCTGGGTAGCTCCGACCAAATCTTGAACGACCTCCGGCGGAGGCACTATCGCGAGTTCCTCTATGACCTGCAGCAACACGTCATGGGCATTGCGCATCCTCGTCACGGTCCTGAGCGCCGCATACCAGGATGACTCGAAACGTTTCAGCAACTGAGACTGGACGAGTCCCGCCAGAGCTTCCTCGGAAGCATTTTCCTCAGCGCCGTCCAGCCGATAGGACGACGGGCGGTAGCGCGCCATCTTCAGGGCGTCGATGCCGTCATACATGGCCTGGACGATGCCGGGGAGCGATCCGTCAAGGTCGTAGCGCTGCTCGCGCAACTCAGGCTCGGGGAACTTCACCCGGGTACCGTCAACGAACCGCTCGCTGCCGTAGCGATCCTTGATAAACGCCCGGTCCCGCCGAACCGTCAGCGCGTCGATTAGCGGGAAGAGCCTGGTTTCAGACATGCGTTCGATATCCGACGCACCGGCGTCGGCGAAGAACTTCCGCAGGCTGGCGATCCGCAGAGGCCCGCCCGCCATGGCGCTGTCACGCCGCCCGCACAACGGGACGGGGT
>JAPOVO010000367.1:0-6738 GCA_026708165.1 Chloroflexota bacterium
CTTCTTCGACCAGATGGTCAAGAGGAAGAACAACATCGTGCATGTCCCAGCGTATGGGACTCCGCTGGAAGCGTATCCTCCGGACGGCTCGGCGACCTATTTCCTCGATTCCGCCCGCCGGCTTCACTATGCGGATGAAACTGCGTGGCGTGGCGGCGATCCGTTCGCGACATCGCTGACCTACGGTTGGGGCACTCCGACGCGCAGGTGGGGGCGGACTTCCGGATTCAGATGCGAGGAGTTCGGATTTGGGACGGGCGACTGGTTCGACACGGAAGTATTCGGCTCCACAGCTACGGTTGAGGGAGAGACTCGGGAGGAGCAGATAATCGGCGCGCAAGAGACGTTTGCGCGGGCGCTTGAATACGCGGGCAAGCGGGGGCTGCAAATTGCGCTGGGCATGGAAGTGGAAGGGAATCCGTTCGACCCTGAAGTCGATTCCGCCCTGAACAGCCGCCTCAAACACATTCTCAGCACCTATCCCACTCTGGACTACCTGGCCATCTGGCAGGCCGAAATGCGTTCGTGGATCGGCCCTGGGCCGGGCGAGGTCGACGAGTGGATGCAGTCCGCCGAGTTCAAGCACGAGCACGACCGTATCGCGTCGCACTTCGACTATCTCGGACGCCCCGATTTAATGGCCGAAGGCGTGCGGCTGAGCGCCTACGTCAACCGAATTCATGACATCGTGTCCGAGCTTCGTCCCGGCTTGCGGCTGCTGATTTGCGGCTGGGGGGGCGATCATTGGATGCTGTCTACCGATCTCTACTTGGGTCTCGACAAGACGGTGCCGATCGACGTCATCTTCTCCTCTCTGGACAACATCGACCCCTCGGCGGCGAGATCCGTAAGCGAGGTCTACGGGAAGCTATCCGAGGGCCGTGAGAGCTGGCCGGTTCCGTGGTTCGAGTCGGACGCGGGCGGTTCCCGGCGAGACCAATGGGGACCACAGCCGAACACCCACATTTTTGCCGACCTGTGCCGGGACGCGCGGGAAAAGGGATGTGAGGGTTTTATGGGCATCCACTGGCGCACGCGGGACCTGGAAGAGGTATTCGCCTACAGCGCCCGCTATGCGTGGAATCACCAGATAGGTTACGACGAGTTTTACGACGATTACGCACGCACAGCCTACGCTTCGGAATATTCAGGGGAGATTGCGCTACTGCTACGCGAGCTGGATTCCATGGGACCGCGCTGGTCCGGTTCATGGGGCCAGTGGGAGTGCAGGCCATTCGAGTGGTTGGGTTCAAGCACCCAGTCCGACCAACCGGACAGCCGCCCCAGCCCTCTCAGCACCAGCCGGTTGCATCAGATTCGTGGGCGCGCATCTGCAGTGCTGGCCGGCATCGATCTCGAGACCCATCCCGCAGCCTACGACCGACTACGCTGGCTCATACTTACGATCGACTGGATAACTCAATACGATCGGGTCTCGCTGCTGCTGGAGCCTCAAGGCACTTATCAGGTGCAGGCGGCGGAGTTGCATATGCACTACGCCCACGGAATGGGGGATCATTCGCAGGACGAGCGAGTCTGGGAACTCTATCGTTCGGCTCCCTTGGGCGAGGCGATGCTCGCTTTTGCGCAAAAGGTCGGCAGCCGGGGCGAGCTCGGCGCTCTCGCGACGATCAACGTCAAGGCTTACTCGACTTATTTGGATACCGGACACATGATGGGTATTCATCGTGGGAATTGGCCGCCTGACTATGTCCGTGGTCGTGGCCGGAGGGATTCAGCCGTTGTCCAGTGGCGTCCTTCTGACAGCGCCAAGGGATACCGGTTATGGCGGCGTCAAGTCGGCGAAGCGGGCTGGGTCTGTGTCACCCCGGTCACGGTGACGCAGTGCGAATTCGAAGATAAGGAGTTGGCCCCGGCTGTTTACGAATACGCGGTAACGTCAGTTGCTCAGCCGGCACTGGAAAGCCTTCGGTCGGTCAGCACGACGGTGCGGGTAGGTCCCCAGGTCGACGCACCGCTGGTACAAGTGTTGGAGCCCCCGACAGTTTTGTGGTCTGGGGACAAACTTGCGATTCGGTGCGTAGTCACGAGTGATCGTGACGTAACCTCCGTTGCAGTTCATAGAAGAAACGTAAACGGCGACTCGCTTGCGCCGGTCGAGCTTCAACCCGGTCGTGGCTTTACCTACCGCACAGAACTTCCGCTTGAGGGACTCGAAGGGGAAGTCTTGTTGTACGGGATCGAGGCGAAAGACGAGTTGGGACAGAGCGGCTTTTGGCCGACCGGTTATCCGACGGTATGGCGGTCGCTTTGCGTACCGGGCTGAGACTATCGTTCGACGTTATAGAGCAGTCAACATCCCCGTTAAGCACGAGCCATCGGGAACGTTGGCATAGCGCGGGACAGGAGCTAGCTAGATTGAGATGACCGAAATCAACATCGTCGGTGAGACACATCCCCTAGTCGATCTGGCCGCGGCCGAATTGGGCCGATACGTTGGCTTGTCGCCGGCCGCACCTGACGACGCCCCAGAATTCGTGCTGCAGCACGGCCTCTCCGACATACACCCTCAGGGCTATGTAGTCTCCACCGAGGACGCTACGGTGACCATTGCGGCGGCTCAGCCCATCGGTGTCCTCTACGGCGTCTACGGCTACCTCGAAGAGGTCGGCTTCGGTTTCTATCTCGGGGGCGACACCTACCCCGATCCCGATAGCTTCCACTGGAAACCAGTCAATCTTCGGGCGGAGCCCGTGTTCGACATACGCGGCAGTCTGGTCTGGCCCAACTTCCTGAACAGCCCGGCGACGTGGGACCTGCCCGACTATCAGGTCTTCTTCGACCAGATGGTCAAGATGAAGAACAACGTCGTGCACGTGCCGGCGTATGGGACTCCGCTGGAAGCGTATCCGCCGGATGGTTCGGCGACCTATTTCCTCGATTCCGCCCGCCGGCTTCACTATGCGGATGAAACTGCGTGGCGTGGCGGCGATCCGTTCGCGACATCGCTGACCTACGGTTGGGGCACTCCGACGCGCAGGTGGGGGCGGACTTCCGGATTCAGATGCGAGGAGTTCGGATTTGGGACGGGCGACTGGTTCGACACGGAAGTATTCGGCTCCACAGCTACGGTTGAGGGAGAGACTCGGGAGGAGCAGATAATCGGCGCGCAAGAGACGTTTGCGCGGGCGCTTGAATACGCGGGCAAGCGGGGGCTGCAAATTGCGCTGGGCATGGAAGTGGAAGGGAATCCGTTCGACCCTGAAGTCGATTCCGCCCTGAACAGCCGCCTCAAACACATTCTCAGCACCTATCCCACTCTGGACTACCTGGCCATCTGGCAGGCCGAAATGCGTTCGTGGATCGGCCCTGGGCCGGGCGAGGTCGACGAGTGGATGCAGTCCGCCGAGTTCAAGCACGAGCACGACCGTATCGCGTCGCACTTCGACTATCTCGGACGCCCCGATTTAATGGCCGAAGGCGTGCGGCTGAGCGCCTACGTCAACCGAATTCATGACATCGTGTCCGAGCTTCGTCCCGGCTTGCGGCTGCTGATTTGCGGCTGGGGGGGCGATCATTGGATGCTGTCTACCGATCTCTACTTGGGTCTCGACAAGACGGTGCCGATCGACGTCATCTTCTCCTCTCTGGACAACATCGACCCCTCGGCGGCGAGATCCGTAAGCGAGGTCTACGGGAAGCTATCCGAGGGCCGTGAGAGCTGGCCGGTTCCGTGGTTCGAGTCGGACGCGGGCGGTTCCCGGCGAGACCAATGGGGACCACAGCCGAACACCCACATTTTTGCCGACCTGTGCCGGGACGCGCGGGAAAAGGGATGTGAGGGTTTTATGGGCATCCACTGGCGCACGCGGGACCTGGAAGAGGTATTCGCCTACAGCGCCCGCTATGCGTGGAACACCGATCTCACGTTCGAGACCTTCTATGACGACTACGCCAGAAGGGCCTACGGCGAGCGGCACGGCGCCGAAATGGCGGCGATACTTCGTGAGCTGGAGCACATGGGGCCGAGATGGACCGGCTCATGGGGCCAGTGGGAGTGCTGGAATTTCGCGTGGCTGAGCGTTGGCAGTCCTATGTCGATTTCCGATGGGCACGACGCGGCTCCAGACAGCAGGCCCAGCCCGGCCAATCTCAGTCGTTTGACCGAAATCCGGGGGCGGCTGAGCACGCTGCTGGCCGAGTCGGAGCGTGCGAGGGACCCGGCGGGTCAGGAACGGCTTCGATGGCTCATCTTGACGGTTGACTGGCTAGTCCTATACGACCGAGTCACGCTAGCCCTGGAAGGTGGAGGGCCCTATCACCGTCAGGCCGACGCCCTGTTTCTAAGGGACGCTCTGGGTGATCCCGACCACAGCCTTGACCGGCGCATTTGGGAGCTGCTACGAGAGGCTCCCTTGCAGCGGGCCATGCACGCCTACGCGAGGAAGATAGAGAGCAAGGGAGAGCTTGGTGTTCTGGCCACCATCAACGTAAAGGCTTTCTCCACATACGAAGATTCCAGCTGGGCCTTCGGAATCCACCGTGGAAACTGGCCGCCCGACGGAGTGCGTGGTTATGGTTCAGACAAGTCGGCTGTCATCGAGTGGGAACCATTGGCCAGCGCACAGGCCTACCGGGTTTGGCGTCGTGAGGTTGGAGGAGAAGACTGGACCTGCGTTACGCCAGAGCCCACAAATGCGCTCAGTCTGGAGGACTCGCCACGGTCGGCGGGCGACTACGAATACTCCGTAACCACCGTCGCGCCCCCGCGCTTGGAGTCCATGAAGTCGTTTGGAGCCCTGGTGCGGGTAGGTCCCGGCTCCAGCCCGCCGTTGGTTCAGGTGTTGGCCCCGCCCACAGTGCTTTGGAGCGATGATCGGCTGACTGTCAAAGCTATCGTCACCGGTGAGCGCACGATCGCGTCGGTGCGTCTGAAACGCAGGACCGGGGACGGACGTGATTTGCCGTCGCTGGAGCTGAAGAAGGGCCGGGGGGCGACCTTTTCGATTGAAGTACCGCTTCTGGAATTGGGCGGTTCATCGCTGCAGTTCGGGATTGAAGTCGTCGACGTCAACGGCTCGATAGGTGTATGGCCTACGGGCTTTCCGCAAGTTTGGCGTTCGCTGAACGTTGTCGCATAACTGAAGACGGGATCGGGAAAATGTCCCTGTGTTGAGATCATGCGGCGGTGCGGAGAGTACCGGCCAGAGCCTTCCGCTCTGGCTAGCGTGAAGTTGATTAGAAGGAGAACAGAACGATGCGGTTAGAGGATCACGTTGCAATCATTACCGGCGGGGCGCGCGGAATCGGGCGCGGCATCGCTCTGCGCTTCGCTGACGAGGGGGCAAACGTAGTCATTGCCGAGCTCGACGAGGAAACAGGCAGAGCCACGGCGAGCGAGGTCGAAGCAAAGGGGCGACGGGCGCTGGTAGTCGGATGCGACGTTACAAACCCATCCGACGTTCAGGCCATGGTCGACGCGACACTCGCCGAATTCGGTCAGATAGACATCCTGGTTAACAATGCCGGACTCGGGCAGCAGGTCATCGAAGTGGTTGATCTCGACGTGGCGGAGTGGGACCGGGTTATGTCGGTCAACATTACCGGGGTGTTCGGGGGCAGCCAGGCCGTAGCCCGCGAGATGATGCGGCGCGAGTACGGCAAGATCATCAACATCTCCTCGGTCAACGGCGTTTCGGCTCCGCCGCTCGTAGCGGCTTACAACGCCTCCAAGTGGGCAGTATTAGGGTTCAACAAAACGCTCGCAATCGAGCTTGCTCCATACAAGATCAACGTGAATGCAATCTGTCCGGGTCCAGTAGACACCGACTTCCAAAAGGCAAACATGTCGGAGCGGGCGGCGGTGATGGGTATCGAGGTGTCGGACTTGCGTGAGCGGCTCAGGCAATCCGTCCCGCTTCAACGATGGACCAGGCCAGAAGACCTAGCCGCCGCGGCAACCTTCCTGGCCTCGCAGGACTCCGTGCACATGACCGGCGAGCACTTGATTGTTTCGGGTGGATTGAGCGGCGTTTCGGGCGTCGCGCCCAAGCGAAAGTCGTCTTCCTAGGGAGCCGTCACTCAAATAACTCCTAGCGCCCATTCGTCGCATTGCTGATGGGAGGGCGTGACCTTCTGTACAACGGCGTGTAGCCGCGCGACTCGCTTTGCCAAGGACCACCAGCACCAGCGGCCATCCCGTCCGCTGAACCTATCGCCATCTCGTGCAGTGTGCCCAGGGAGCGCGTCTGGTAGATTCGCTATCTGCGCAGCGTAGGACGACCTGCCTGTACGTGGGAGGAGCGTGATCACATGTCGGAATTGGGAATCGGGATCGTCGGACTTGGGATGGGCGGGAATCTGCTGTCGATAAATGGGATGCCGGATTTCCCCGCGTTCGTTCGCGGTGTTTGCGACTTGGTGGAGGAGCGGGCTGAGGCGGCGCGGCGCGATCACGGGGTGGAGTTCGCAACCGGTAGCCTCGACGCCCTGCTCGAACGTCCGGATATCGACTTGGTTGGCATATATACGCCCGATCACCTTCACAGAGATCAGGTGGTACGCGCACTCGAAGCCGGAAAGCACGTACTCGTTACCAAACCCATGACGATCAGTAACGAGGAGTCCGATGCGGTCATCGAGGCGGCTCGCAGCACAAAGAAGCGCGTGATGCCCGCCCAGACTCAGCGCTACGTTCGGCCCCATATGGCGTTAAGAAAGTTCATAGAGGCCGGGGAGTTCGGGGACATCTATTTTACGGCGTCCGACTACTATCAG
>JAPOVO010000367.1:6748-14514 GCA_026708165.1 Chloroflexota bacterium
CCGCCCCATCTAGGACCGCGCGCCGTGGCGCTATGAAGTACCCCAGGACTTTATCTATGGAGGCCTGTCGCACAACATCGACATCATGCGGTATCTCAAGGGCGAGATCGCGGAGGTGGCCGCGTTTGGGTCGTACAGCGGCCACGACTCGCGATATCCAGCCGACGTGAACGAAACGTTCGTCGTCAACGCCAAGTTCGAGGATGGAACCCTTGGAAGGATCGCGCTCTCGCCCGGCGTCAGGCCGCCGCTGCCCGGCATGTATATCCAAGTTTTCGGAACGAGCGCATCGTTCGTAAGCGACCGACTCGTCCTGGACAGACTCGACGGCACGCCCGTCATCGATTTTGACTTCGAACCCGAACCATATACCGCGGCGGAGGTCAGGCTCCTGAGGGAGTTCGTGGATTCGATAATCTCCGACGTGCCCCAGCCCCTCGACGAATTCGACGGCGCGCGCATTTCGGCCGTGGGGGACGCCATAACGGCATCTATCCGGGCAGGAGGCGCTCCGCAGAAAGTCAGGCTTGAGTTCTGACCGAAGGGTTTCGAAGAGTCGGATTGCGGAGCGGCTAAAGACTATCTGATATGAGCAAATCCACCGGCGTCCGGGGCGGCTCGATGATTGAGAGGATGTTGGGCGCCGCCCGGTTGAGTGCAGACACCTACAGGGAGATAGCCAACGACGGCCGCGCCACTGGCCAAGCGCTGGTGGTTGTAGCGCTTGTGTCGAGCGCCGGCGTCGTCGGGGCGAAGCTGGGTGGTGAGGACGTCCACGTGGTGATAGCACTGATCGTCGGGCTGGTTGTCGGAGCCGTGAACTGGTTCATATGGGCGGTGTTCATCTGGCTGTTTGGCATGACGTTATTGAGAACGGAAAACTCCAACGCCGGTTGGGGGCAACTAGTGCGCGCGACGGGATTCGCCCAAATCCCCGGGTTTCTCAGTGTAATCGGTTTCATACCGGACATTACATTCCTCATTCTGGCGGCGACGTTCGCGTGGACGTTTGCGTGCATGGTGGTCGCCGTCCGGCAGAGTCTGGACTACACGACAACGACGCGCGCGGTGTTCGTAATTCTGCTCGCTTCCATCCCGGTGGCCGCCGTGAGATTCGTCCTAATCGGCACCGGCTGACAAGTGGGAACTGGAGGCGACCGGTGGAGCGAAGTGGACTGACGCCCCCGGGAGTGGAGGACTGTCCCCGTCGGCGCAATGTGAATCTGGGTATGATTTCCGCGGATAAGCGGGGATGGCGCCTTGCCAGCCTGAGTCGCGTTGAGACCGACGGTTCGGCTGGGGACCATGTATGAGAAAGGATGGTGGTAGACGTGGGATGGCGACGGCCAAAAGTCCCCACTTGGAGCAACCGTCCTTTACAAAGACGTCTTCCACGGTCGGATGACAGAAGAAACGCCGACGCCCACCTGATGGAGTGCCCACGCTGCGGCACGCCGATGCCGGACCTGCGGGGCGGGACGCATAGCCGCTGCGGGCGTTGCGGCTACAAGGACGACTGCTGCTGAGCCTGCCGCGAGCTCCGAGATAGTCTTGGCAGCAGGATAGTCACGCGCGGTGGATGTAGAGGTCGGCCGTTTACCTGTGGTCACTAGAAACAAGCTGCTCCTCATTGCCAACGGCAACCGCCGCCTGTTTCGCAAACAATCGTTTGTGCTGCTATGGACCGGGCAGACGGTCTCAGTCTTCGGCGATGCGTTCTTCAATTGCTCAGGCTGATTTGGGACGTAGTCGTGGCTTGGATCGGGTGGTGCTCGCATTTGACTGCGGGGCTGTTACTGCTTCACAGACCGGTGGGCCCGGTCAGCTTGTACGCGGGCCGCTCATTGACTCACAAGACCTCCCGCACGCGCGCAGTGCGCAGCGGACGAGAGGGAGACTGTCAGGAGTTTCGCCGCGCCGCCTTTTGAGGGAACTGGTCGTTCCCCTCGTCGACTCGGACGGCTATCCCGATCGTTCCGTTGGGGATGTCGAAGGAGCATTGGTCTAACGCTTGGCAACCGGCTGTAACAGGTGTATTGAAGAGTGTTCGGAAGGTGAAGGCACTCTCATCTTCGTGGTTCTTAGGCGCGTTCTGCGCTTCAGCGGTGAGAGGAATCCCGTTCTCGCCGCCGTCACCGTTGGGGCGGATCGCTCTAACCAGGATCGTGACAGTCGCGCGCACCGCCGTTCTCGGAAAGTCGCTGCCTGCGTCGAAAGCCTCGAACACGAACGAGTCGCTTCCCGCGAATCCGAAATTGGGCGTGTAGTTAACGGTCGAGTCGGAGAATGCCGCCATCTCATCCACGTCGAGCGTGCCGTTGCCGGGCCCCTCGACGACGCGAAACCTGAGGGCGCCAGTCACGCCGTACTTTTTGGCGATGAGCGTCACGGAGACGGGGGAGCCTTGTAGTGTGATCGTCTCCTGATTCCGGGCGGCGTAACCGGGGACCACCAAGACTTCGTCAGTCAGCACGATTCCGTTGTTCGTCTCGTCCGATTCCCATATCACGTCGTCGGGGTCGACTTGGCCGGCCAGTCGGTACAGACCGGGTCGGACGTCCGAAACGTCCACCCACTGAAAGGCCATCCCGCGATCGTAGATGTCCATCACCCCTGCTGAGATTCCCATATTCAGTTCGGTCGCGTCAGGTTGTTCGGAGCGGCAGTTATCGAAATACGCAACGCTGCTTGGTTCCGTAGCAGTAGGGATCACGAAACTATCCTGGAGACAGAAACCGACCTTGGGCGCCGTCTGGATACGAGTCTGGCCGAATTCATCCCACAGCGAGTATTCGGCCAGTTTCATCAGGTGAAAGTGCAAGTGCCCGTCGGCTGTCTCGTAGCGAACCGGGGGTTTGGTGAGGTTGACCCATTCGTCATCGGAGGTCAGGGTCCGCTGCCAGGTGTCGTGGCTCGTGTCGTCAGCCGCGTCCGCCAGCTGAGGGTTGCCGGACACATCCAAGGGGCCGGCCCCAATGTTCTGGACGCTGCTGCGGAAAGTCATCAGCAGTATCGGCTGCTCGTTCTGGTACACGTTTTGCGAGCCGTCGGCCGGCAGCAGCCGGATCTCGCCGGCGTTGGCTCTATGGAGCCAGACGTCATCGGGAGGCGTACTGACAAGATCGGGTAGACGGGTTGAGTGACTCACGACGTGCCGTCGAATGTCGACAGTTGCGCTGGTGAGCGTCATTCGCTTACCGCCGTGGTCGATGTAAGTAACGCGGACCTTGTATCCGTCGAAACCGTCGGGCAGGCTAGCCTTGTAATGCTGCCCGGTCGCCTCAGAAATGAGTGATTCGATCCCGTTGCGCACTCCGAACCACTGGTACTCGAAGGCCGCTCCGCGCGGGCCATGGCCGTCGGAAATGCCGTCAGTTACGGCATGAAGGAGCGTCGGGCGTCCGACGAGGCCAGCAACGCCGGGTTGCCTGGCCGGTTCACCGTTCGGCGGATCATCTGCCCGGGAAATCTCAGGAGTCGCCGCACTGATGAGCTGCGCCAGGAGTACAAGGCCCGCCAGCGTCAGCGCCCTGACGATGGGCCGAAGCGTCATGTTCCGGCAAGCTGGCTGCAAAGCCTCAATGCTTGCCCCTGACGCTCTTGCATGAACCTGTTGCAACATCCTTTGCTGGTCCTGTCCGCCTTGAGGATCGAACGGGAAGGGCTAGCATAACTCGCATATGCGCTCAGAAGTCTCGACGGGCCGCTTCTTTCAGGATCTGGTTGTCCTGCGTCAGATCAGCCGCACTGATTCGACGGCATCGTCTGCCTAGACTTTGGGATGCGGCCGGATCCGGGGGCGAAACGTGGAGAGAAGGAGGGAGTCGTTGGCGGAGAAGCAAACCGACATTCTGATCGTGGGGGGAGGGGTGGGGGGTTGCGCCGCGGCGATGGCCGCGACGTCGCTTGGGAATCGCGTGGTGATGACAGAGGAAACGAGCTGGATCGGAGGGCAGCTCACGAGCCAGGCGGTCCCTCCGGATGAGCATCGATGGATCGAGCACTTCGGCTGCACGCGACGGTACAGAGCCTATCGGGACGGTGTGCGCCGCTATTACCGAGATCACTATCCGCTTACGGCGGAGGCGCGGGCGATACCGAACCTGAATCCGGGGATGGGAAGGGTGTCGAGACTGAGCCACGACTTCCGGGTGGGCGTGGCGGTCCTGGAACAAATGCTCGCATTCGAACGAAGCGCCGGCCGGTTGGAGGTGTTGTTGGGGCGGAAGCCGGTTGCCGTCGATACGGAAGGCGATCAGATAAGAGCCGTCACCGTACGCAATCTCGACACCGGAGATGACGAGGTCGTCTGTTTCGACTATGTGATCGACGCCACCGAGCTTGGAGACGTGCTGGCCCTGGCGGGGATGGAGTATGTGTCGGGAGCGGAGTCCCAAGACCAAACAGGTGAACCGCACGCTGTTTCGGGTCCCCCTCAACCCGATAACGTGCAGTCCCTGACGTGGTGTTTTCCGCTGGCCTTCGACCCGGACGGTTCGCATGTAAGTGACAAGCCGGAGCAGTATGAACGCTGGCGCGACTACGTGCCTGATCTCAAGCCGGCCTGGTCGGGCCGCCTGTTTAGCTGGACGCATCCGCGAGTGCCGCATCTCAGGCCGTGGACCCGCCGTCTGTTCGGACATGAGACCGACGATCCGGCCACGGCGCTGTGGAACTACCGCCGCATTGTCTACGGAGGCCATTACCCGGAGTCGATGGCTCCTCACGAGGTGTCAGTGATCAACTGGCCTCAGAATGACTACCTGGAGGGAAACATCATCGACAAGCCCGCGGATGAGGTCGAACGATACCTGGACGAGGCCCGCCAGCTTTCGTTGAGTTTGCTCTACTGGATGCAGACTGAGGCTCCGCGACCTGACGGCGGCGTTGGCTATCCGGGTCTGTATCTGCGTCCCGACCTGGCGGGGACCGACGACGGCCTAGCGATGTATCCGTACATTCGAGAGTCGCGGCGTATAAGAGCCGTGTTCACGGTTACCGAGAACCACGTCGGCACGGAAGCGAGAGAGGGAAGGCCGGCGAAACGATTCGAGGACAGCGTGGGCATCGGCTGCTACCGGATCGACTTGCATCCCAGCACCGGCGGAGACAACTACATCGATATCTCGTCATTGCCGTTCCAGATTCCGCTGGGCGCACTTCTCCCTGTCCGCGTACGGAATCTCCTTCCGGCGTGCAAGAACCTCGGAACAACCCACATCTCCAACGGGTGCTATCGGTTGCATCCGGTGGAGTGGAATATTGGCGAGGCCTCGGGCTTGCTTACGGCGTTTTGCCTGGGGCGACGCGTGGCTCCACATCAGGTGCGGGAGACCGACGAGCTACTGTCCGATTTCCAAGCTCTGCTGGTCAGGCAGGGAGTGGAGTTGGAATGGCCGAGCGTGGGGCCGGTGTGAGGAGTCGGCTTTAAGCATCGATTCTCGCGCATCTCTAGCGATTCGGCACCCACGTGCAAGGTCATCCCGTCGCTAGTGGAAGACATTCATTGAACTCGGTCTGATCACCTTCGGGAACCTTTGAGTTGATCGGTTGGTCGAGACCGCTTACGCCACTCGATCCGCAGGCTTGGAAAGAACGTCGATCATCGCCTCACTCCTTCGTTGGACGTTTCCGCGGATGCACGAAGGTTATCGGAGCCGGTACGCAAGGTTGACACGCGGCCTTCATAATGTGTAGTGTGTACGAATCATGACACGATTTGGCGAAGTTGCGAGCGTGGCGAGGCGGCGATTGCGTCGGGACGACCGGCGCTTCTCGCTGCGAAAGGTGGCGCGGCGGATCGGGATTGAACCCAGCTATCTAAGCAAGATCGAGCGGGGGCAGGTTGCGCCGCCCTCGGAGGCCACGACGGTCCGGCTGGCTGAGGAACTGGGCGAGGATCCGGACGTGATGCTGGCGATGGCTGGGAAGGTTTCCGGCGACCTCCAGGAAATCATCCGCAAGCGACCGGTGTTGTTCGCGGAGCTGATTCGGCAACTCAAGGAGACGCCTGACCACGCGATCCTCCGGATCGTGCGCGAGGTGCGGGATGGGGACTGGTAACGGACGAGGCGGACTCCCACGATCGCCGAGTAGCAAAGGCTATTGGCATGGCGGGGGTGTGAGGGATTATGAGGACGATCAGAATGACGAGCGACGGGGAGGCGAACGAATGATCACGCTTGAAGACGACAGCCTGGTTTTCAGGTTTCCGCAGGTTCACGAGGACGCGGGGTGTTCGATTGGGTTCCAGCGAACCCTGCGCATTCCGGACGGATGGCGACGCCGCGGCGGCGTGCTGATGCCGATGTACCAGGCCGAGGCACTGTGGATCGATTTTGGGTGCGGCGACTACCCGTTCGCGGTGAAAGTCGCCGCGGGCAAGTCATGCGCCGTAACCGGCGATTCGTGGCTCAATCATCTGAACACCGATCCACAGGACTATCTAGTGTTGCCGGAACAACCGTGGCTGGATGGCTTTTGCGTGGCCAAGGGAGTGATCCGGCAGTTTGTCGCGATGCCGCTGGGAGAGGGCTATTCGGTGGAGGAGCAGCTGACCGGGGCGGCTGAGCACGGCGGGCTGCAAATCATCGCCTACCCCATGAAAGCGGAACGCTACGAAGAAATGGTTGCGGACTATGCGGACGACGTGATGTACAGTGGCAAGCTATCTGCGCCAGCGGAGCCGGCGATGGGACTGGCGCCGGGCGGCCGCATGAGGCAGGAGATATACGAAGACGACTACGGTCTGGATGCGTGGGATCAACGCCACGCCAGCCGGTGCTTCGTCACGATCACAAATTCGACCCAATGGCAGGCCATCACGGGTGAGCGTCCCCCGACGTTGCCACCCACTGCCAGGGCATACGCGGAAGCCGGACTGCCCTGGTTCGACTACTACGGCGGCGACGTTGAAGCTCTAGCGGAGACCGAGAAGCTGCGGGAGATCGCGAGCGCGACGCAAGTCGGCGCACAGAAAGGCGAAGCGCCGCTGCCCGAGAACGAGTCCGTCGAAGAGCGCACCGTTATCGGCCTGCGGAGCAAAACTGCGACCCAGGTGCGGGAGATGCCCGCTTGACATGCTACCTGCGGGAAAGTGCCAAGCGGCCCTCGTGGTGATCGAGCCGAGGCGGCGGCAAATGGAGTCTTGAGCGGCACCTATTGAACAGAGAGTTGTTGTAAAGAACCGCCTGCCTTCCCTGTGCAGTGGGGAGGCGATTGATCGAGGATCGGAGTCCGATGCCACAGACCGTTAACTACGACGCGGTCGTGGTCGGTGCGGGGCCGAATGGCTTGTCGGCCGGGATAGCCATCGCGCAGACGGGGCGTTCGGTGCTTGTGGTGGAGAGGAGAGACACGGTTGGAGGGGGCGCCCGGTCGGCTGCCCTTACGCTGCCAGGATTCCTCCACGACGTCTGCTCGGCGGTGCACCCGATGGCAGTTGGCTCGCCGTTCTTTCGCACGCTGCGGCTGTCCGATCACGGCTTGGACTGGGTACAGCCGCCCGCGCCGCTGGCGCATCCACTGGACGACGGCACGGCAGTAATGATGGAGCGCTCGGTTGAGGCGACCGCCGACGGCCTGGGGTGCGATGCGGCATCGTACAGCAGGCTGTTTGGCTCTCTGGTGAAAGACTGGCGCAAGCTGGCCACCGACGTAATGGGACCTCTGCGAGTGCCGCGGCACCCGCTGGTGACCGCCCGTTTCGGGCTTGCCGGACTGCGGTCTGCGGAGTCGTTAGCCGAGGCCCGCTTCAGCGGCGAGCG
>JAPOVO010000339.1 GCA_026708165.1 Chloroflexota bacterium
CCCGCGTGCGTTCCTTCCCCTTCTTGGACCGCTGGCTCAGACCGAGCCAATTCGGCACACAGATCGACGGCGAGCATTCGGCCAACGCCTCCGACGTTGAAGCCCGCGTCGACCGTATTCAGCGGGAGACATACCGGGAACTGGACGGCTACTTCCACAACCGGATACTCGGCTATGGGCCCAACCGCGCCAAGCGCTGGGAACGAGACTACGACAGCATTGGGACATACGAGGCGTCGGTGGCTCCAAACAGGCAACGTCTGCTCGAAACGCTCGCGGTGATACCCGAGCAAATCGTCCCCCTTAATCCGCGGGGGGAGCGCTTCGCTCAATGGGACGCATGCGACGCTTTTCGGGTAACGCTTAACGTGCTGACAGGCGTAACGGCCAGAGGGATCCTGTTACTGCCCAAGACGGGTAACGGGCCGTCGCCCGCGGTCATCGCCCAGCACGGCATGGATGGCAACCCGGATTCCGTCCTGGGGTTGATAGAGAACGACCCTTTCTACCATGGATTCGGCCGTAAACTGGCCGACCGTGGCTACGTCGTGTTCGCACACAAGGTGGTCAGCGATTTTGCACAACGTCCGCGTTTGCATCGCAAGGCGTTGCTGATTGGAAAGACGTTGCTCGGTCTGGAACTGTGGAAATTCCGGTGCGTCATCGATTTCCTGGCAAGCCTGCCTAACGTTAATGCGGATCGCATAGGCATGTACGGACTCTCGCAGGGCGGGCTTAGCACTCTATATGCAGCGGCGACCGACCCGAGGATCAGGGCGGCCGTGTGCGCCGCGTACTTCAACGATCGAATAACAAAAATGGTTGTAAGCGACGATCGCTACACGGCATATGTCGATACGGACGAGCAAGACAAGTTCATCCACGGTCATCCCGCCGAGTTCTCCGACTGGGACCTGGCTTCGTTGATCTGCCCACGGCCGTTCATGGTCGAGGCCGGAAAGGGCGACAAAGCCATCTATTGGCCAATGATGCTCGCGGAGTTCGCCAAGGTGCGGGAGGTCTACGACCGCCTGGGCATTCTGGAACGGACCGAAGTCCACCTGCACGAGCTAGATCACGAGATCCACGGCACGCGTTCTTTCGAGTTTCTGGACCGATGGTTGAAGCGATGACTACGCTGCGGATGACCGGTGAAGGCGTTTAGCGCCAGCCTGCCAGCCGTCACCCTGTGGAGCGGTCAGGAGGGCGTCGATGCCGGGAGAGACTACACTCGCCGGGAAGGCTCGCTCCCTCGACGGGATGTAACGTGGGGGTGGCGAGTGCGGGGAGTTCATGTCCACGCGATCTCCCTCGGTCGCCGGGAGACCTGCGACTCCTGAGAAAGGTGACGGTCTAGCATGGCTTCATTGAGATGTTCCATTCGGGACAAGACCACCGGGGCGCCGCTCGATGCGAAGGTTCACGTCCTGTCGTCGCTTGGCACGTTCGTCTCACCATCCGGCGCAATTCTCAAGATCGGATCGGGCGTTCCATTTTTCTATGCCCAGGGCGGGTTTGAAGTAGAGCTTCCCGTTGGGCACGCCGACGTAATCGTCGAGCGCGGTACGGAGTTCGTACCGTCCCGGTCGACTGTCCGCATTCCCACCGAAGGCATGGTCGAATTGGAAGTGGCTCTTTGCCGGTGGACGAATCTGCCAGATGCCGGGTGGTATCCCGGAAACACCCATCTGCACTACGACGAGAAGGAGACGCGGCCGGACGAGCGTCTGGCCTTCGACGCCGAAGTCGAGGACTACAACGTCACGGTGATCAGCGTGCTCCAGCGCGGCCAGCTGCCGTATGCCAGCAACCAGTACTCGCCCGGGGTATTTCACGAGCTGACGACTTCCCATCACGTGGTCGACGTGGGCGAGGAGTCGAGGCATAACAGCTCGCCATGGAGCATCGGTTACGGACACGTGATGTTCATCAATATCCGCAATCTGGTGGAGCCTGTGAGCAGAGGGCACTTGGCTTCCAACCTCGATCCGGACTACCCGCCGCTGTGCTGGGCGTGCGACGAGGCGCGTGAGCAGGACGGCGTGGTGATCTGGTGCCACAACGGTCGGGGCATGGAAGCTCCCGTCGCGGCCGTTCTTGGAAAGCTGGACGCCTTCAATCTGTTCGACCCGTTGTGGGCTGATCTCGAATACACGATCTACTATCAGCTTCTCAATGCCGGAATCCGGCTTCCGGCGAGCACCGGCACCGACTGGTTCGTGTGTTCGAGCAACCGCGTTTACGTAGGGACGGAGTCGGAGTTCTCGTATCAGGGCTGGCTCGACGGCATGAAGGCCGGTTCGACGTTCATTACAAACGGACCGTCACTGATGCTCGAGGTCGACGGGCGGCCGGTGGGAGCCGTCCTAACGCCTGGCAAACCTCAGAGACTGGGTTGCCGCGTTAGCTGGGAGTCGCACTATCCGGCGACGCTGGCTGAGTTGATCGTCAACGGCCAGGTGGCAGCGCGCATGGATATACCCGCGCCGGGGAAGCGAGGAGCCTGGGACGTCGACATTTCGGTAGAGCACGACTCCTGGGTTGCGGCGCGACTATGGGGCGACGCGCGCAATAGCTTCGATCACGCGATCTATGCGCACACGAGCCCGGTATATGTCGAGACCGGACGCACGCATCCGATAAGGTCGCAATCCGCGCACTTGCTGATCCAATCGCTTGACCGGTCGCTCGATTGGATCAATACGCGGGGAAGATACGCCTCGGACGGACAGCGCAACGCCGTAAGCGAGCTCTTCCTCGAAGCCAGGGCGAAGTACGCCGAGCTCGTATGACAAGGCGGCGTAGGGGCTCGCCTTCTCCAGTCTGTAAGGGGCACGCCGTCAAAGTTGAGGAATCAGCACTTCACCATTGCGCGAGAGCGGCAGATTGGCGAAGGCGCACCGGTTGCCCCAGCGGTCTATCGCATCCTTGGACTTGTATTCGTTGATGATCTTGTGTCTCGAACGGTTGGTGAAGTTGTTGCCAGCCGTATGAAGCACCATCACGTGAATGAACAGCACATCGCCGGGGTTGGCTAGCATGGGCACCGCCTCATAACCCTCGACATCCTCGTCGGCTACGGTGCGCCCGTCGCGCGTGGGCCACTCACCGCGTTTGTGGCTGCCGGGAAGGACGGTCGTGGCCCCGGCATCCACACCCGTCTCGTCGAGATAGATGATGGCGGCAGCCAAGTCGGTCGTACTGTGACGCTCGTAGGGCCAGTCTTGGTGCCAGCCTTGCTTGTTCGTGAACCCTGGTGGATTGTTCCGCACCTTGCCGTTGTGGAAATCAATGTCCGGCCCGAAGAGGTCAATGAAGACATTGACAATGCGAGGGTCGGTGATGTTGTTGAACCAGTACTCGCTAGCGAGCGGCTGGTCCATCATGCCCCGCACGTTCTTGGGATTGTATGGGTCACCCGGATAGTCGAGCGCCGGGTCTATGAAGTCGTATGACATGGCCTTGGGGCGGTGCTCGGTATTTGTGATGATGTCGTGAAACTCGAGGCGCATCTCATCCATCTCGTCCGATGAGTACATGCCTTCGATTGTCAAATACCCGTAGTCGGCAAAGAAGCGCCGCTGTTCCTCGGTGAGTACCTTAAGTTGCCCGGAGCTAGCCATTAACCTCTCCTTATGCGATCTGCGGGCCGGCGGACGTCCCCCGCCGTCCTGCCGACGATGCTATGTTGCGTGACAGGGCAGACCGGGGTCGCCACGGCCATGTTGAACCAATAGTGCCCGCAAGAGCGGCGATCCTAACAGCGTATCGCGCTTGGCGTTCACGAGGCGACCTAGGACCGGACACTCCAATCCCATCACCAGCGCCACTGGAAGCCGTCCATTACGCTTAGCGGCCACACGCCGAATACACACTCACACCAGAAGTCGATAACCGGGCCCACAAACACGGAGTCTGGGAGACACGTGGCGGTTCGGCGTGAATTAACTCGGTAGCGGGAGGGCGTCCGAAAACGTGGCATACTCAGTGTTTGTTCCCGCCACGTACGCCGCAGTGATCGGACACACGAAAGGAATGTCACTGTGAAACCAATCGCCGTCGATTTCTATATGTACGACGTTAGCGACATCAAGCGCAGCGCGGAGTTCTATGAGAATACGCTGGGCCTGAAGCTCGACGCCTGGTACGGCGATGGTTGGGTCGAGTTCGAGATCGGTTCTGCGACGCTCGCGCTCTACCAGATAGAGCGAGACGACCTTACGGAACTCAGTAATCAGGACGGCGGATCAATGGCCATCGCCGTCGAAGACGTTCAGGGAGCCGTGGACGAACTGCGGGCCAAGGGTGTGGGAATCATCTTCGACGCCGTCGAGTCTCCCGCCTGCCATTACGCCCGAATCGTCGACCCGGACGGAAACGCCATCATGCTGCACCGCCGCAAGGATGGAACCGCGGGCTGATCGAGGTTAAGCGGTCACCGAAGCGCGAGTCGGCGACGGAGACTCGAACGGCGCGCCGACGTTAGGCCGTCATCTCGTCGATCAGCGCTCGCGCACGCACTATTCCGTCCACGATAGGTCCGGGCGTTGCCGAGTCAAGGCCAAGGTAGATGATCATGATCTCTTCCTGATATCCGGTGCGCTTGATCGCCTGACAAACGGCGGGATAGTCGGTCGCAGGCGCCCACAGAGGCGTCTCGCCGGTTTCGGGGTCGATCCCGCAGTCGAAGTAGACGTTGACCATCCGATTTACCAGCCGCTCCAGCGCCACTACCGGATCGTCGCCCGCGACCTGAAAGTGATAGGAGCAATAATAGAAGCCGAAGTTGTCTGACTGGATTGCGTCGAAGATCCGTTCGGTGCGTTCCAGGTTGTAGGCCATCCATCCGCCGTGAGGATAGAAGGAAAGAATGATGTTTCGGCGTTCCGCCTCCCGGGTCAGCATCTTCAAGCGATCGATGATCATCTCGATTCCGGCTTCCGACGATTCCTCGCGACCACCGCTCGAAACGCTGACCATCGGAATCGAGAGCTTATGGGCGATGTCGAGGATTCCGACCTGCACATCCAGACCGTCGGGAGCGGCGATGTCTTCCGTGGTCAGCATCGACTTGAAGCGAAGTCCGTTTTCGGCTTGAAGGCGAGCGGCGGTTTCCGGGTCGAGGGTCTCATAGTGCATCTTGCCCAGCTCGATGGTCGAAATGCCAATTGCCGCCAGATCGCCAAGGAAATCTTCCAGCTCGAACTTGGGGAACGAGAACGTGCTTACGCAGTACTGATTCATTCAATGTGCTCCTCTCGGTGCAGAGGCCCGGAGACTTGGTCATCGTTAGGGAACCCACTCCCGAACGTCCTTCAAGCTGAAATAGGAAGTGAAAAGCGAGTCAATGTCAACCTGGGCCGGGGATCTTCGGCGGAACCGGAACTTTGGGGCGACCCTTTTGCAGTGCTCCGTCGTCCGATTTTTGCGACTACGGCCGGTCGGCATTTGATGAATAGAGTGTGTTCGAGCACAGTGGGCGTCGGCTCACCAGCGTTAGGGAGGAACTATCCCGTTGCTTGAGTCTTACGGCGGTCTTTATGACCTTGTCTATGGAGCCAAAGACTATGCCGCCGAAACGGAGAAGTTGCGCGGGATCGTCCACGGGCGCTCTCCCGGCGCGAAAACCCTTCTGGACGTGGCATGCGGGACGGGACAGCACCTGTACCATCTCCGGCGCGATTACGACGCGGAGGGATTGGACCTGAGCGAAGCGCAGCTTCAGGTCGCTCGTAAGCGCAACCCGCACTGCGCGCTCCATCTGGGTGACATGCTCACATTCGACCTCGCGCGCCGGTTCGACGTAGTCACCTGTCTGTTTAGTTCCGTCGGATACCTGCGCTCGGTGGAGGCACTGAGCCAGGCCGTTGCAAACATGGCCCGGCACGTTAAGCCGGGCGGATTGCTGGTCGTCGAACCCTGGCTTACACCGGAGTCGTGGCTACCGGGAACCCTATGGTCGGACTACGTAGACCAGCCGAACCTCAAGGTCGCCCGGATCAGCGTCAGCGAACTAAAGGGCCGCCTGGCGTTGATCGACTTTCACATCCTCGTTGCCCGCGACGCCGAGGTGGACTATTTCCGCGAGCGGCACGAGCTTACGCTCTTTACCGAGGATGAATATATGGCGTCGTTCAGTAACGCCGGACTCGACGTGACCTTCGATCCCGAGGGTCTAATCGGCCGCGGGCTTTACGTGGGCCTAACGCCTGGATAAGGCGTTAGGGGGAGGGCTGCTCAACAAGCAAGTCCACTATCGCCTGCCGGGTCTCGTCATACCGACCCTCGCCGATGTGGACGTATCGAATCCAGCCCTCTCGGTCAACGAGATACATCGTAGGCCAATACTGGTTGCTGTATGCTCGCCAGATGCTGAAGTCGTTATCGATGGCAACGGGATACGTTATGCCCTGATCGACTACGGCCTTCTTTACGTTGTCGAAGACCTTCTCGAACGAGAACTCGGGCGAATGCACGGCCACGATCTCGAATCCTTCGGGATGCAAATCCTCGTACCAGGCCTTCATACTCGGAAGAACGTTTACGCAGTTGTAGCAACCGAAGGTCCAGAACTTGACCATGAAAGGGGAGCCGCTTAACGCCGCGAGCGAGAGAGGTTCGGAGTTAATCCACTCGTCGGACTGAAAATCGGGCGCCTGCTTCAAACGAGGTCGAACAATGCCGGACGCCTGGAGGCCCGGCGCGGCCACCGATGTAGGTGAAGCCGCGACAGGCGGGTCCTCCCGGCCCGCCGGTTTCGGTGGAGTTGTTTTAGCGGGCTGCGGTTCAGGAGTGGCGGCGACTGGTGCGGCTGTGGCGACCGGAGAAGCCTTGGTCACTTTCTCGACCTTCGCGGCAGTCGGTTCCGACGGTACAGTCGTCGATGTGGTTGGCTCTTTAGATGCGGCTGCCGGCGAAATGCTGGGAGCGCCGGAACTTTGCTGAGACCCGCAACCGGCGAGAGCTATCAGTCCCGCCGACGCCGCCACCAACCGCCTTCGTGAGATCAACGACCGTTTTGGAACTACCAGTGTTTTCATCTTCTTTGCCGGCTCTACCATTTCGTTTGAGCGTCACCCGTCACTAGCTAATACGAAGGGAGCACTCAATGCGGATTCCCAATGGACCGGCTCGCTGTCTATTACCAACGATGGCGCTCATCCAGACGATTTGGCGCACCAAGTGGACATCAGGCAATCGCGACAAAGCAAGCTTTTTGAAGAGCCTCTTGGCGGATACTAGCATGAGCCCTGACGGAATCAGTTTCATCGTCGAAAGGTCGGTTTGATGCAAATCTTGAACTCTATTTGGGACGCGCTCAACGCGCCGCTGTTCAGCTTGGGCGGAGACCCTGTCACGGTCATCAGCATCCTGGTGCTGGTGGCCATCGTGGGAGTGACGTTTCCGCTCGCGGGAAAGCTGCGCAATGCGTTTGAGCGATGGCTCGGCTCGGTTTCCGAGATCGAAGAAACGAACCTGCACACCATCGGCGCACTCATTCGCTATTCGGTAGTTTTCATGGGCGTGTACGTCGGGCTCAGGTCGGTAGGCTTTCAGCTTGACTCACTGCTGATCGTCCTTGGGGCGATCGGCGTGGGCATCGGCTTCGGCCTGCAGAACATTGCCAATAACTTCATTTCCGGTCTCATTCTCATGTCCGAGCGGCCGATCAAGATCGGCGACATCGTCGACGTTGGCGGCATCCTCGGATCCGTCGAGCGCATAGGTATCAGGGCCACCACCCTGCGCCGATTCGACCAGACCCAGTCGCTGGTGCCTAACGGGGACCTTATTTCAAACGCAGTGACCAACTGGACGCTGGACGACAGACGTGTAAGAGTCGACTTCATGGTGGGAGTCGCTTATGGCTCCGACGTCCGATTGGTCGAAAAACTGCTTCGAGACCTCCTGGAGGCCGACGAACGCGTTCTGGACGAGCCAGCGGCCCGCGTGATGTTCGTCGCTTTCGGCGAATCGTCGCTCGATTTTCGGGTTCTCGCCTACGTGCCAGACCTCGCCGACAGGCTGACGACCCTGAGCGATCTGCACTTTGCGATCGACGAGATGTTCAGAGAGCACGATGTCGAGATACCGTTCCCGCAGCGCGACCTGCATCTGCGGTCAATAAGCCCTGGCGTAGAGCTTTCGCACTCTGCAGCCAACGGCAACTGACCGGTACAAGCGCGGAGGACAGCTTCAACCAGACCGACAGCGATCAGCCCAGAGCGCGACGGGAGAGCCCGCAATTGGCAGATTCCTTGCGGCAGCGCAAAGACCCCGCGGTTCCGCGCTTCGGCGCGGAACCGCTGAAGTGACGCTCTCGATGGCCTGTCCGCGCAGATGATCGCCAGTTCGTCAGTCCTGCGGCGGGCGTCCGGCTTTCTGGGCGACCACCGGCTGTTCGTTCTGCTTGCCGTGCAGTTCCTCTCCGGAGTCGCGGCGGCTCCGATGCTGGCCTTTCTGCCGGTCTACGTCGACGAAGTCCTGAAGCTGGATCAGGACTTCACAGCCAACGCGCGAGCGGTATGGCTGGCGGGCATGGGCATTTTCGCGGTGGCCGGCGGCGCGTTGAGTGATGCCGCGGGCCGGAAGTTCACCATCGTCCTGGGACTGACAGGAATGCTCGCGGGCGCAGCCATTTTCATCACCCGCTCGCCGCTCGCGGTGGGACTTCTACTGCCGGGTATCGTAGGCGCGGCCGACGGTCTTTTCGTCACCGGAAGTCAGGCGTACCTTGTAGAGGCTTCTCCCAAGAACCGGCTCGCGGTGATGACGGCGCTCTGGTTTTCCGGACTGACCGCCGGGAACGTGGTCGGCGGACTGGCCGGCGGCGCCGTCGCGGAGTGGGCGGGGTATCCGGCGCTCGCCCTCTATATTGCGGCCTCCACCGGCGGGGTGGCCGTTTTGGCGCTGCTGCTACTGCCGAACATGGGGCGCGGCAGCCCTGGCCCACGTCCGGGATTACGTCGCACTCTGGCCGGCTATGCCTTGCTTTTGCGGCAGACCTCGTATCGGCTTCTCGTCGCGATGCAGATGCTGAGGACGTTTTTCTGGGGCGGATTTCAAATCATGGGACCGATCATGATTGCGGGATTGAGCGGAAGCAAATTCGTCGTGGGCGCGTTTGTGTCGGCCACGACGGGCGTAGGGCTTGCGAGCATGTTGCTGGTCGGCGCTTTCTCCGACCGGCGGGGGCGGCGGGGGCCGGTCCTAGTCTGTCTCGGCGGGACAGTCCTCGGCTCCGCTTTGATCGGCCTCACAACTGACAATCTTCTCGGGCTCTTTCTCGCGGGCACGCTGGCTGCAGTGTTCGCGTGGGCCTTGTCGGGTCAAGTGACGCCGCTTGCCAAGGAATTTGCCGGTCCCGGCGAAACTGGCAGGGCGATGGCGCTGATCAACGCCCCTTGGAGCGTTGCGGCGCTGGGCGGCGCGCAGATTGGGGGAAGGATGGTAACCGACCAACCGTCAGGCGCTTTCTTCATTTTCGCAGGTCTCGCGCTCGTGGCGCTGCTTTGCGGGATCGTTCTGTTCCGGCAGGCTATGCCGACTCAAAAATGAGAAATCTAGCTAGCGGCTAGGGATCGCGATAGTCGAGCCGGATTCCATTGCCTGGATTCCGCAGATGATGGCAATGGCCGTGTTGCCGCCATCCCGCGCGTCGGTAGCAGGACGGCGTCCGTCCAGAACCGCGTTTACGAAGTCGTCGACCTCGTCATCGTAAGGATGAGCCGGAGTGTGGCCCGCCAACTCCACAGGCTCGTTATCCGTTTCCGGCGAAACCAGATAGCCCCTTACGATGGATGCCTCGCTTCCGAACAGCGAAATGCCATCCGCATTCTTGTAGCTGTGGTCGTAGCTGCCCGCCCACGTCCCGGTGACGCGGCCAATACAGCCGTTTGGCCAGCGGTACAGGGCCGCGATGAATCCGTCGCCGGGGTGAGACGGATGGGCCATCCCGACGTTGCCCATCGCTGTGACCTCGACCGGATTGCCCAGATACCAGCGCAGTAGGTCGAGCGGATGCGTTGCGGAACAGGCAAATCCTTGCAGCGAGTACGTCGGACCAACTTTGGCAGCCTTCTCCTCGCTGGAGAACTCATGCACCATGTAGTCGCCTTCGCAGTAGTAGATGGTTCCTAGCGCGCCCGAGTCGACGACTTCTTTCACACGCTTATAGAGATTCTTGGTGCGAAGCACTTGTCCGACTGCGACGCAAAGGCCGGTGCGGTCCATCGCGTCGATGATGGCGTTGCAGTCTTCGACCGTCGTCGCCATGGGCTTCTCAATGAAGACGTGCTTGCCGGCATTGATGGCAGCCAGCGCCGCGTCGGCGTGGATACGGTCTGGCAAGTGGACGGATACCGCGTCGACGTCTTTAAGCTGGGCTATCTCCCGATAGTCGGTTGAGAACGTCGCTCCCAGGCTGAAAGCGAAGTCGGACCGCTCCTCTCTCAAGTCGCACGCCGCAACCAGATCGGCCCTCGGATGCTTTGAATAAAGCCTTGCGAAGCTCGAACCGTTGCCCCCCAGCCCCACCACGGCGACCCGCAGCTTTCGATCATCGTTCACGGCTACCCCTACCTCCGCTTCCACCGTTTGCATTCTTCGCAACTAGCTCGCGTCAAAGCATATTGGAGGCCAGGCTTCAACACGGCCTATGGACGAGGCTAGAAGACGTCGGCATCGAAGTCGCCCGCCGGCAAGCGCGCCGACCCGCCCGATATGCCGGCGGGCGCACCGTCCGCCCTCCAGCACGCGGCGCCTTCGAGCTGGCCGTCGTCGGCAAAGGCCACGGCGCCGAGGCCGCCGGCGACCCAAGGCACCCTCGAAGCAGGATGACCGAGCGCAGCCAGTTCCGAGTCGACGTTGGCCGCGAACCCGTGCTCGAGCAGCAGGTCGTCGCCTTCAGAACCCGCGTGACAACGTGGAGCCTCGACAGCTTCCTGCAACGACATTCGATGGTCGATGAAATTGATGATGGCCTGTAGCACGGCGGCGGGGATTCGCGTTGCGCCCGGCGCTCCGAGCGCGAGCACCGGCTTTCCGTCGCGAAGGACGAATGTGGGCGTATTGCTGGAGACGGGGCGCTTCGACGGCCCTACCGATTGTCTTAGGCCGGGACGTGGATCGAACAGCATCATGCAGTTGTTCAGCAGCATTCCGGTTCCGGGAACCGTCACGTGACTGCCGAATCCTCCGTTGAGAGTCTGGGTCGTGGCCACCATGTTCCCGTCCCGGTCGCACGCGGTGACGTGAGTTGTATTCGCACTTTCGCCAACCGCTGGATAAGCGAATTCGTCGCGAGCAGCCTTCACGACCTGCTCGTAGCCTGGCTCACCTACGATCGGAACGCCGGGTTCGTATGGCCGCGCGCGCCCTAGGTCGATTTCGCTTCGCCGCCGATCAGCATATTTCTTTGACGTGAGCCACTCGACGGGTACGGGCGCCTGATCGGGATCCCCGAAATAGCAGTAACGGTCGGCGAACGCGAGCTTCAGCGACTCGGCTATCAGGTGAATCGATTCCGCAGTCCCAAATCCCAGGCTCGCCAAGTCAAAGCCTTCAAGGATGTTCAGCGCCTGTGCAAGGATCGTGCCGCCCGACGAGCATGGAGCCAACCCGACAATCTCGTATCCGCGGTAGGTTGAACGGACCGGCTCTCGCCGCTCGACACGGTAGTTTTGCAAGTCTTCACACGTCAGGATGCCGCCGTGGTCGTTCATTTCTTCAGAGACGCGTCGCGCCAAGTCGCCGATGTAGAGGAGATCTGCGCCCTCCTCCGCGATGGATTCCAGCGTATCCGCGTAATCGGCTCGTACGAGTCTCGTCCCCTCCTTGCGAGGTGAACCTTGGTTCAGGAAAACGCGGGCCGAGTAGGGATATCGAGCGAGGACATTGCGATGCCGGAGTATGAGGTCGGCCGACAGCGGCGAAATGACGAATCCGTGGCGGGCAAGTCTCACCGCCGGCGCGCAGATCTCGGACCAAGAGAGCCTGCCGTAACGCACGACCGATTCGTGATAAGCCTTGAGGGAACCCGGCACGCCGACTGACAGGTGGCCGAATTCGTTAAGCCGACCTTTGACAGTGAACAGTCCTCGTTCGACCGACTCCAACTTGTAAACACCGTCGTAGGCGGCCGCAGGCGATTTTATGTAGTTGTCCAGCGCGGCAATTTCGCCCCCGGCTCGCCGGATGAGCATGAACCCCGCGCCGAAAATGCTCGACATGGCGGGTTCGACGACGCTCGCCGCCAGGCAAGCTGCGACGGCGGCGTCGATGGCGTTGCCGTCGGCCGCGAACATTTCAGCTCCGGCAGCTGCGGCTAGTGGATGATTGGCGACTACGACGCCGCGGTCGGCGATCAGGCTCCGATTGTGCGTTTGACTCACGCTCCGCTCCACATCACCTAAACGGTCCTATGCGTTCGTAGGCGTCTTGAAATGCGAGAAGCAGGACTCCGTAACCCCTGTCCACCGGGTGCACATCGCCCTCTAGCACGTGGGTGAGCCGGGCCGTGAGTCCGCCGAACAGGGGATGAGCGTCGGCAATTGCGACGTCGTTGGCCTGCGCAGCGGCGACGATCCTGCCATTTATACTTCGCATTGTCTCATCCGAGAGCGCTTCGAAGGCCAGGCCGGAACCGAAGTCGAAGGGGTCGTAATAGGTCATTGCGATTATCAGCGCTTCAGAACCGGCCGCTTCGCGGAGACGCCGGAGGATTACGTTCATGTTGGTCTCGATCTGCACCGTCGCCTTGTCCAGCTCGGTGCGGCAGGCGGGATCGCCCGGCCCCGCCCGGCACACGGGACCTTCGAGAATCGGGATGATGTCGTTCACGCCCAGCGAGAGGGTAATCACGTGAATCTGCGTCTCGGGATCGCCGTCGTTTTGCAGAGTCTCGATTTGGGCGATCGCGCGATCAAGCTGCGGCTCCGGACCGTCGACGAACAATGATGTCGATTCGCCCGGAACTCCCAAATTGGAGAAGGCAAAATCGACGTTGAAGGTCGATTCCAGATACCGCCAGAACCGGGTGGCGTAATTGTTTGCCGGTGACGAAGCGCCCTCGCCGGCAGCTAGAGAGTCGCCAAGCGCCAGGTACTTCCACGCTCCGGGACTGGGGACAGTGGACGGCGCGCGGGAGGCACGCTCACGAGGCGCCGGAATGTTGCGGAAAGGGTCAGAGAGGACGGCGGCGAGCTCTGTGTCTGAAACCTGAGTCGCGCCCTCGACCCGATAGCCCGTCATTCGCAGCGCCGCGTTACCGGATCTAAGCTCGGCGAGCCTCACATCTCCTTGACGCGAGAGCACCTGGTTTACGCCGGCCACGTAGTTGAGAACCGTGCCGGCGGGATCGAGCAGGGGCTCTGGCAACGTTAGGAACCCTATTGAAACCTCGTGTAAGTGGAGCCGTATTCGTCCGCCGTCGAGCGAGAACGTAACGTCGGCTTCAAGAGGAATCGGCACTCGTCCGGCAAGCTCAGCGCTCAGGCGGCCTCCTTGAGACTTAAGATCGAATCGTGGATTTTGCAGCCTTCCCAGTCCGGCCATCTCGCCTTCGAAGATTTGGTTGACTTCACGCTCCGTCAGGGTGATGTCGAAGCCATCCGCCGACTGTAGTTGCTTTGCTCACCCGCGACGCCGAATCAGCCAAAGCCTTTTACAGCAAGCTGCTCGGC
>JAPOVO010000243.1 GCA_026708165.1 Chloroflexota bacterium
GGGCCAGGGGCGGGCCGAACGAGGGCAGCGCCAAACGCGGTAAGAGTCCAGCACCGGCCAACAGACCGAAGTGCGCCTCAGAGAGTCCCACTACCTTGACGAAGTAGACGTTAAGAAATGGAATGACCAACCCGGCGCCTACGGCGATCAAGGCGTGTATTAGGAGGAGCTTGAGCACGACCACGCGCTGTCCAAGGAGAGCGTGGAGCCATCGCCGAAAGTCGAACGCAGGGGAGGGAATCGGAACCAGAAAGAGCAGAGGCAGCAATCCGAGCCCGCTGACGATGCTGGTAATGCCCAGGACTCCCAGATAGCCCGTATCCAGTGTCGTGCCCAGTGCGCCGGCCAGGGCGCGCGGACCGAATCCGGCCAGCAGGTTTCCGGCGAAGGTGACAGACAGGAATATCAGCGACGAGAGCGTGAAAAGGTAGGGCCTGCCGCGCGAGCCGGCCCCCGCGGCCAGCAGTGGGGTAAGAGCCACCGCCCACATCACAGACCCCGCTCCGCCCAGAATGTTCCCTACCAGGATTGCAAGATAGGCGCGAGGAAGAATCTGTAGGGCAGTGCCGACAGCCAGCGCCGCCGAAGCCCAGAGGATTATGGCCTTCAATCCGATTCGGGATGCGGCCAGACCGGCCGGAATGGCCGCCGCACCGGCAGCCAGCGATCCGGCTCCCACCAGAAACCCAAGACGGTCCTCGGCTATGCCCAGCTCGACGAGATAGAGGTTGTATCCGACCGAGAATGAGCCGACGCTGAGACTTCCCAGGAGTGTGCTGGCGAGAAGCAGCTTGCCGTTTCTGTGAAACCGCTGGAATTGCCGCCAATATTGGGCCAAACCGGCCAAGAACCTGGGCCCCGCAGCATCCTCTCGACTATTCAAGGCGATGTTTGAGCCGGTCTAGGCGCTTTGGCTTGAGTTGTTGCGGGCCGAGAGTGCGGTTACGGACTGAGCATTACCTTGATGGAACCGGTCGACTTGTCGAAGGCAGTGCTAAATGCGTCGGCGGCTGCTTCCAGCGGGAACCGGTGAGTCAGCATCGTCTCTGCGAAGACCGGGTTGGACCGCATTATCCCCATCGCGTCTACGAAGTCGGAAGAGCCTTCCTCGGAGGCGTAGCAGTTTGAACCGACCAGCCTTATCTCCTTGACCAGCAGCGTTTCGAGATCGACTCTGGGTGACAACCAGAATCCGCCGACCATCGAGATCGCGCCACCGCGATGCACGAGCTTTAGAGCGGCGTCGATCGTTTCCTCCGCTCCGCCCACTGTCTCGACCACGATCTCGGGGGGCTGGTCGCCATCGAGACGCTCCCTTATCGTCTCTTCGGAATCTCCCGCGCCGATGGCGATGACGCGGGTCGCTCCGAGCTTTTCGGCGGCCTCTCGCTGGTGCGGATGGCGGGCGACGACCGTGATGCTCGAAGCGCCGGCCGCAGCCGCGGCGGCAACGACCGCCAGTCCGATCGTTCCCGCGCCAATGACGCCGACCGACGGCCGGTAACCGGGCCTGACCACCTTGATAGCGTGGACTCCGACAGCGAGCGGTTCGGTGAGCGCGCCTTCTTCGTCGGAGAGGGAATCGTCCACCGGCCTGAGACAGTAGGCGGGGATTTCGAAATACTCCGAAAGCCCGCCGGGCTGATCGTCGAAGTTGCCGATCATGAACTTTCGCTGGTCGCAGACGTTGTAGCGGCCAGCAATGCAGTTGGTGCATACTCCGCAGCGCCGCAGCGGTTCGACGGCGACCCGGTCACCCAAGTTTGCCGTCTCGACGCCGGGACCCAGCTCCGAAACGACGCCGCAGACCTCGTGTCCCAACAGCGCTTCGGTTTGCATCACTCCGCGCTCTAGCTGTCTGAGGATGTGCAGATCGCTGCCGCAAATACCGCTCTTGAGAGTCTTGACGATCACGTTGCCCGGACCTGCGGTCGGAACTTCTCGTTCTTCGACGACTACCGTTCTGGCTGCGGTTGCTCGTACGGCTCTCACTGGACCTCTCCCGAACTCTGGTTCTCACGCTGTGGTTATTTGACCATACCCGCCTGACAGGCGGCTTGCGCGGGTAAAGGCTCGATTTGGGCTCACCGAGCTGCACGGGTCGGTCCAGACTGTTCCCTTGCCGTTCATGGTTCGACAAGCTCACCACGAACGGAGGAGATTGACCACGAACGGAGGAGACTGACGACGAACGGGCTGACAACTCAGTGCAACGTAGCCCCTGAATGGTGTCAGTTAATATGCCAACTTAAACGGTTCCTGCCCAAATAAGGACATTTTCAATCACTCGTAACCGAGAAGGCTCGATCTTGAGCGAACTTGCAAGCCGTTACGGCGGTGCCGTCGACGCGGAGCTGAGGCGGGGCATCAGCGACAACCCTTTGCCTCTTTACGACATGCTCCGTTATCACATGGGATGGGTCGACGAGAATGGCCGTCCCTCCGTGGCAGCCACCGGCAAGCGTCTGCGGCCGCTGCTGTGCCTGGTGGCCTGCGAGGCGGTCGGAGGGAACATAGAGGCAGCGCTTCCCGCCGCCGCCGCGCTGGAGCTGGTTCACAACTTCACGCTTGTGCATGACGACGTCATGGACGAAGACCATCATCGGCACCACCGCCGAACCGTTTGGTCGCGGTGGGGCAGGGCGCAGGCCATCAACGCCGGCGATCTGCTTTACGCAGTGGCGATCGTATCGATGTCCAACCTCGATCAAAGAGGTGTCTCCGCGGGGAATGCCGTGCAGGCGATTCGTCGCCTGGAACAGACCTGCATTCAGGTAATCGAGGGGCAATACCTCGACATGGAGTTCGAGTCCCGGCTTGACGTTTCGCCCGATGAATACCTGGAGATGATTGGTAAGAAATCGGCTGCCTTGATCAGCTTTCCAATGGAGGTAGGGGCGCTGATCGGCGGCGCGGACGACAGGCTCCAACTGGCCTTCGCCGAGGTGGGACGGGCGACCGGCATGGCGTTTCAGATTCGTGACGACATCCTGGGCGTCTGGGGGCGCGAGGAGCTAACGGGCAAACCGGTCGGAAGCGACATACGGCGCAAGAAGAAGTCGCTGCCGATACTAATGACCTTCGAAGCCGCCCGAAGCAATAATCGGGCGTTCTTGAGGAAAATCTATGAACGTTCCGGGATGCCGTGCAAAGGCGTGACGGAGATTCTAAGACTGATGGATGAGCTAGGCGTTCGGAGATCGGTAGAGGCTTTGGCCTCAAAATACGCCGAGGAGGCCAAGTCGTCGATTCAGGCGCTACCGGTAGCGGCGAGGGCAAAGGACGAGCTGACGCAGCTGGTCGATTTCATAGTCAGCCGGGACTCTTGAATCAAGCCTTACGGATGCTGACATGTATTCGATAAAGGCACTGAAAAACTCACACCTGGAAGCTGACGGGCCGGCAATGTTCTTCCAGAGCAAGCAGTTCGAGCGAATCGAGGTTTTCGGTTATTTGTGGCTGGTTAGCGGCCAGGGAATTACCGTAGCCGTAGATTCCGGAATAGGCGATCCGGTGGGCAAGGACGGTCCGCAGGCTCAGGACTATGCGGGATTCCAGTGCGATCCCGGTGAGGACACCGATTCACTGCTAAGGGGCGAGGGCGTGACGCCGGACGAAGTGGACTATTTAATTCTCACGCATCTTCATTGGGACCACTGCGTCAACACGAAGCTGTTTACCAATGCGAAGATCGTCGTCTCGCGCCGGGGTCTGGCGAGCGTGATAACCCCTAGGCATCGAGGACTGGTTCCCGACGGTCTGTTCTTGCGAGACGTGATCTCACATATCGTTGGCGAAGCCTGGGGCAGGGTGATTCTGGCCGACGATGAATTCGAGGTAGTGGCCGGCATACGCACGTTTTGGGTTGGTGGTCATACGGAATGCTCGCAGGCGGTGGCGGTCGAGACTTCCAAGGGGACGGCGGTGTTCGGGGGCGACACGGTGTTCATGTACGAGAATATCGAGTCCGATATTCCGGTTGGGTATACCGGCAATCTCGCCGAGTGCTACCTAGCGATGGAACGCATCCGCCGTGAGGCGGACATCGTACTGCCCAACCACGACCCGCGTGTTTTGGAGCGGCATCCGGGCGGTGTGGTGGCTTAGCGCCACGTCCAATCGACTTCGCGGGTTCCTTGGGGAAGGCCTACGGTGGACCATGTTGCAGCCGTCCATGCCTTTGGAAGCATTGGGCCGCAGTTGGGTCTCAGTCGCGGCTCCCAAAGACGGGGACGGGGTTCACGGCCCCGGTTTCGACCGAGACGGTTGCCTGGCTGGAAGTGGCGGCGTTGCTGATGGTGTAGGTGCTGCCCACGGTGAGTGTGGCGTTGTCGAGCTTCCATTCGAGGCCGTGAGTGGCGACGCCCGCAACCGCATCGCCGACGGGTACCAGCGAGACCGTGTCACCGGGTTGGGCGGCGAAGACCCTTTTGGAATCGCAGACCGCCCACGCCTCGAATAGCTCGGTGAGAAGGCGAACGTCGCGGCCTCGCATTGACGGGGCGGCGAGGAGCAAGACGTTAGCCATCTCATGGTCCGTGCGCGGTCCGCCGAACGCTCCGGCTACGGTGATGTAGGTTGCGCCCCTGGCGACGGCCTCGTCGAGCGCGAGCTCGGCATCGGTCGCGTCCTTTCGCGTCGGGTAGCGGAGTATTTCCGGCACTCGATTCCGAAGCTCTTCAAGGCGGGCGTCGGGGATGGAGTCGAGGTCGCCTATCACGACGTCCGGGATGACGCCTATGCGATCAAGGCGCTCGGCGCCCCCGTCGGCGGCAATGACGAAATCGGCGCTTTCGAGGGCCGCCTTTACTCTTGGGCCTGCGGCGAGCTCGCCGCCCAGCACGACTACGGTTTTCACAGTGCGCGTCACTCTTATTAGTTGGCAGGTGCGCCGATGATATCGCTCTTAGTGGAAGCCGCCGCACCTTGGTTTCGGCGAGCCGCCGGTTCTGGGTGCGCGGCGATTCTCCGAAGTGAGAGGTCGAGTCCTATTCCTGTTCCTCGGACCGGCGGTCCGGTTTGCCTGACTGCGAGAATCTCCCATAGTACCGGTGTCCGATAGCGGTTGAGACGACTGTTTCGATAACTCCGCCGCCAACTCTCGCCAGCGCCCCCAGAGTAGCTCCGGCCATCGCGATGCCGGGAGCGAGGTAAAAGAGGGACACCGCGACCGCCGCCACCCGAATAAGCGATCCGACGCTGGCCGAACGCGACTTTCCGCGACTCAGAAGGAGGCTTGTGTAGAACTGCCTTAGCGACCCGAGAAGAGGTAGGAAGGCCAGGATCCGCCACGCCGGCAGGGCTACGGCGGATACCTCGGGCGGCGAGCCGATAAGGGTGTTCAAGACGAAATCACCCGCGGGTCCAAGGGAAGCGAGGAAAAGAAGCGCGGTGACCATCGCGCCCGCCGCGACCGAGAAGATGCGGCCTCGTCTGTGGTCGGCCGGGTCCCTCGACATAACCAGAGTGGTTTGTCTCAGCATCACTATCGCGCCGAATCCTATAACCGCGAGACTCCAGGCGACCCGATATCCAGCCAGCGCGATCTCTCCGTCGTCGAGCCGCAGTATCCCCGCAGAGACCAGCGGGGTCGTGCCTGCCATTAACATCTGGGTTATCAGCAGCGGCCAGAGGAATTGCAGGAGTCGACCGGTCGTAGGGATCTGCGTGTCTTCAGGGTCTGGCCGGAGCGGGTTTTCGCCGAGCGTACGCCTTACCACGAACCAAAGCACCGCCGCCTCGACGACGGCCACCGCCACTTGAGCCAGAGCAGCGACGGTGCTGGCCCGCATGGAAACAAATGGCGTAACTCCGAACGAGATCGCAACCAGCGCCACCATTCCTGTGGTAGACGCCAGCCAGACCGGCCTAGTGCTTCGTTCAAGTACCAGGATCGATTGAAAGAATGCCCGCGCAATCATTGCCATGGGGAACAGCAACATGATCAACAGGGCGGGTCTCAGAAACGCGTTTATCTCAGGCGGAGCACCCATCACATCCAGGAATATGAAGTCGCCGACGCTCGGAATCGCCAGCACAGCCGTCAGGGCTATGACGGCTAGTCCGAACCAGCTCGTGAACCTGCGAACGCGCTCGTACGAACCTCGTCCGCGTACGAATACGAGGAAGAGACTCTGAAGCGAGTTGGCAGATGTGGCCGGCATCATCATTACGCTGGAAATCACGGCGAACGCGGCCAAAGAGTCAATCGGGAAGTTTCCTCGCGACATGCCGGCGTCGAGTATCGGGCCGCGAAACCCTTGAATGAGCGAAGAGGCGGCTAACGGGAGAAAGAAGACGAGCAGCTCACGATAGCCGTAAGCGCCCCGCCCGGGAGGTTTATCGCGCAGCGCCACCCCTTATCCAGGCTGTGCCGGTATCGACGGCGTTGCCGAATCTACAAAACGACCGACGCGAGCGTATGCTTTAGTAGAGTTGGTGGGACACATTGGAAACAGGAGCAGGTAAACGTGCCTAGGTACTTGATTCTCATAAACTACACGGAGAAGGGCATAGCCAGTATGGATGAATCGCCGGACCGCATCAAAGCGGTGGCCAGCGCGATTGAAGAAGCGGGCGGGAAGCTCGAGAGCTTCCATCTAACGTTGGGTCAGTACGACGCAGCCAGCATGGTCGATATGCCTGATGACGTAAGCCTTGCAAAGTTGCTTGTCAGCACGGCGGCGCACGGCTACGTGCGGACGAGTACCTTGCGAGCTTTCAGCGACGAAGAATTCGAGGAGATTGTCGGGGGCTAGCAGCCTCGACTTTCCAAATCTGGCCTAATGCTCGGCGACAGTGGACAGGTCGTCGCCGCACGCTCCAACAAGTTACGCGGGAGATGTGGAAGTCGCGTATACATACCCTATCGGTCTGATTTGATCGAAGCGAGTCGATAGTGCTCCCACAACAGATTCTTCAAGGGCTTGCCCGAGAAGGTAATCAGAAGATGGTTCTGGTCGTCATAGACGGTCTTGGCGGCCTGCCTCATCCCGAAACTGGTCTGAGTGAGTTGGAGACGGCTCGCGTTCCCAACCTCGACCGTCTCGCGGCGAACGGCATGACCGGACTGAGCATTCCCGTGGCACTTGGGGTTACTCCCGGCAGCGGACCGGGACACCTGTCGCTATTTGGCTACGATCCCGTGGCGAGCAACATAGGCAGAGGTGCGCTTTCGGCGCTCGGCATCGGTCTGCCGCTAGGTCCCAGGGACGTTGCCATCAGGATCAACTTTTGCACTCTCGATTCAGCAGGGAATATCTCCGACCGCCGCGCGGGGCGCATTCCCACGGAATTGAACGCGGAGCTTGTCTCCGAGTTGGCGGATATTGAGGTTGACGGCGTAGCGTTCGACTTGGCGACCGAGAGCCAGCATCGAGCTGTGCTGGTGCTCCGTGCAGAAGGGCTGAGCACGCTGATCCAGGAGACCGATCCCCAGAAGACAGGCGTCCCGCCGCTGTCGCCTGACCCGCTGGCCTCCGAAGCCGAGTTGACGAGCGAATACTTGCGCGACTATCTCTCGCAGGTGACCGCGCGGATCGGCGGACGAGAGCGGGCCAATTTCATTCTGATGCGCGGCTACGCGGGACTTCCGGACCTGGAGCCGATCTCGGACCTATACAGCATCAGACCGGCTTGTGTTGCGTCGTATCCGATGTACAAGGGGCTGGCGACCGCGGTCGGGATGACCGTGCTGGAAACGGGCGACACGCTCGAAGGACAGATTGCGACGCTTCGGGAGAGGTGGGACGATTTCGACTACTTCTTCTTCCACTATAAGTACACGGACTCTTTAGGCGAGGACGGCGACTTCGACGGAAAGGTAGGAGCTCTGGAGGAGATCGACGGCGTGATTCCGGCGATCCTGGACCTCGATCCCGAGGTACTGGTGGTGGCGGGAGACCACTCAAGTCCGGCAACTCTGGCCGCCCACTCGTGGCATCCCGTGCCGTTCGCGCTGCACGCCAAATCGATTATTCCGGACGCCGTCACGACGCTTACCGAGCGAGCCTGCGCCGGGGGCGCGCTGGGATTGTTTCCGGCCCAGCAGGCGTTCTCGCTGATGCTTGGATATGCTGGAAGGCTCGCCAAGTTCGGCGCCTGATGCCGGCTTGAAGTGGAGGAAATAGCGGTCGATCCGAGGCGTGCCCTACCCTCGGTGGACGCTATCGCGGCAAAGGTGGCGGAGCTCGATTCGTCGATGCCCGCGCCGGTCGTCATTAGAGAGGCGCGGAAGGAGATTGCGCGAGTTCGCGCCGCCGTCGGTAACCGGACCGAGCCACCAGCCCCGGGGCGGATTGCTGAGGCTGTGGCCGCGGCGATCCGGCTGATGCTGCGGGATTCTCCCCGCGAAGCCGTTAACGCGACGGGAATCATCGTTCATACCAATCTCGGTAGAGCACCGCTTTCGGACGAGGCGATCAAGGCAGTTTCCGCAGCTTCGAGGGGGTACTCGGACCTCGAGATGGACGTCGAAACGGGGACGCGCGGATCACGGCGTGTTCACATCGAGGAAACGCTCCGAGAATTGACGGGCGCCGAGGCGGCACTGGTCGTGAATAACAATGCCGCAGCGGTCTTCCTATGCCTGGCGGGTATGGCCGAGGGACGCGAGGTGGTCGTGAGCCGGGGCGAGGCGGTGGAGATCGGCGGCTCGTTTCGGATCCCGGACATCCTCTCGAAGAGCGGCGCCACGCTTGTCGACGTAGGTACGACAAATCGCACCCGCGTTTCAGACTATGCCAACGCCGCAGGACCCGATACCGCGCTATTCCTCAAAGTGCATCGCAGCAACTTCAAGATCGTCGGATTCGCTGAAGAGGTCGGGTTGCGCGACCTGTGCGAAGCCGGGCGCAACAAGGGTGTCCCAGTCATGAACGACCTGGGCAGCGGCACGCTGATCGAGACTGCTCCATTTGGTATCGAACCGGAGCCAACAGTCCAGCAGAGCGTTGCCGACGGCGTCGCGTTGACGACGTTTTCGGGAGACAAGCTACTGGGCGGGCCGCAGGCGGGAATAATCGTGGGGCAGAGGGAGTTTGTCGATACCGTTTCCAGGCACCCGCTGGCGCGCGCGCTGCGTCCGGACAAGATGTGCCTCGCGGCGCTTAGGGCAACGCTACTCCACTATCTGCGAGGCGAAGCGGTCGAGAAGATACCGGTGTGGAAGATGATTGCCGCGTCGCAAGCGGCGCTCCAAGAGCGCGCTCGAAGGTGGGGCAACGCCGTACCGACGCGTTTGAACTGGCAGGTGAAGCCTACCGAGTCCGCCGTCGGCGGTGGTTCGCTGCCGGGTGAGACGCTATCTTCGTGGGCGTTGCAGTTGAACCCGGGCACGGAATCGGCGGACTCGCTGGCACTGGCTCTGCGCTCGGCTGACCCGCCCATAGTGGCACGGATCGAAGATGGCGCGGTGCTGCTTGATCCGCGAACGGTGCTGGAACGTGACGATATCGCGGTCATTACAGCGCTGAAGAGTTTGTAGCTGCCCCGCACTGTCGACGCCCCGCGGGAACTAGAGGCGCGGCTAGAATCTCTCCAGTCAAGTGTTGAGCTTGGAGTTCGGGGCGCTTGAAGTCTCTCAAAGTTGGACTGTGCGGCTGGCGCCGCCTGCAAGACTTCTATCCGCCCCGCACTCGACCCGCCGACATGCTGGCCTACTACTCAAAGCATTTCCCGTTGGTTGAAATCTCGACCACGTTTCAAGGAATCCCAAGCTCCGACCGAGTGCGTGAGTGGGCGACGTCGGTTGAACCCGGCTTCACGTTCGACGTCGTCGCATTCGGAGGACTGACGCTGCATCAGCTTCGTCCGGGAGCCTCGCCGGGCAGCGCGAAGTCAAGCTGGACGGACCTCGCCGTCGAGCCGCCCGAAGTGATTTTCGATGCGTTCGCCGAATCGATTTCGCCGTTGGCAGAGAATGACTTGCTTGGTCTATTGATTCTCCAGTTTCCGCCCTGGTTCGAGGCTGGTGAATCGGGTCTCGATTACCTGGCGCGCTGTAGATCGGAGTTCGATGGGATGCGACTGGCGGTCGAATTCCGAAACGAAAGTTGGATCGAGCCTGCCGACCGACTTGAAACAACGCTCGAACGACTGATCGATCTCGAGATCGCACTGAGCGCGTCTGACTTTCCCGACGCCGGCGATTTGGCTCCGGAGCTCGCCGCGCACGTGAGCGTCGCCGAATTCGGGTCGATGCGACTGCACGGAAGGGCGGCTGGAGCGTGGGACAGAGTAGGCCCCGGCGGCGACTACGCCGCGGAATATTCGTACTCGGACGACGATCTCAATGCGCTAGTGCCGGTGCTCCAATCTCTTGACGCCGAGGTCGACGAGTTACACGTATCCTTCAACGTCGCGCCTGCCGATGGGGCGGTCGAGTCTAGCAAGCGGCTTTTGGAGCTGATCGATGAAGCTGAACGGGAGCCTGACTACACGCAGTGGCGTCCACCCCGCGACTTGACATAACACGTACTCAACAGGGAGCAAAGGCGGCATGAACGCTCAAGGACCGGAGATAGAAGTCAACGGTCTGTGGAAGGTATTCGGCAATAGGCCCGAGCGAGCGCTTCAACCGGAGTACGCTGCGAAAAGCCGGGACGAGATTCAGGAGGAGTTGGGTCTTGTCGTTGGGTTGCGGGACGTGTCTTTCAATGTTGGCAAGGGCGAGATTTATGTCGTTATGGGCTTGTCCGGCAGCGGTAAGTCGACGCTGGTGCGCTGCCTGATAAGGCTTATAGAGGCTACCCAAGGCCAAATACATTTCGACGGCGAAGACATACTCACTTACTCCCAAGAGCGGCTAATCGAGTTCCGCCGCCAGAAGGTCGCGATGGTATTCCAGCATTACGGGCTGCTGCCCAACCGTAGTGTGATAGACAACGTGTCCCTGGGTCTCGAAATACAGGGGGTGGACAAGAGGACCCGATACGCAATGGCGTCGGGAGCCATCGAGACGGTGGGACTGAAGGGCTGGGAGAACTACTACCCCAGAGAGATGAGCGGGGGCATGCAACAGCGTGTCGGACTTGCCAGAGCGCTGGCGGTAAATCCAGACGTGCTGCTCATGGACGAGCCTTTCAGCGGGCTCGATCCCCTTATACGCAGGGAGATGCAGGACGAGCTAATCTCGCTGGAAACCGAACTGAACAAGACGATTGTCTTCATCACTCATGATCTCGATGAGGCTCTGAAGCTAGGAGACCGTATCGCAATCATGCGGGACGGGGAGATTATTCAGGAAGGCTCGCCGGAAGAGATCGTCACGCTGCCGACTGACCGTTACGTGAGCGAATTCGTGCAGGACGTATCACGAGCGAAGGTCATTCAGGCCAAGGCCATCATGCGGGAACCCGACGCGGTCGTGTACGAAAGGCAGGGTCCCCGGGCGGCGCTGCACCTCATGCAGCGTCACGACGTTGGCGCGATTTTCCTCATAGCGCGTGACTTCACCCTGCGGGGGATTCTCACGGAGGCTCAGGCCCACGATCTGGTCGCTGAAGGAAGAGAGTCTCTGTATGGAGCGCCGATCGAACCGGCCATCGTCGTGGAACCTGAAGCCTACGTCGAAGATGTGATCCCGATGGCGGCCCAGACCGAATATCGGATCGCGGTGGTTGGCGACAACGGGAGCTTGCTTGGAGAGATTCACAAAAGCGCCCTGCTTGAAGGCATCGCCGCAAGAGATCGGGAGATGTGAAGATGGCCCAACCGAGTATTCAATTGTCCGAGGAGACCCGGTCGGCGCGCGCCGTAACGCGCGCGCTCAAAGCCTACCCACTTCGACTGGCCGGGTTGGCGGCGACTGCCGTCGTGCTGGTCGCGAGCCTCGTGATTTGGGGTCCGGAGATGGGATTTCCGACCACCGTGTCCCGCTCCGAATCCAGGACCTCCAGCGGCGGTACGATCACGCTTGAGAAGTCAGTGCGGGAGGTGACGAGCGGCGGCATCGACGACGCGGTCGACTGGATGACACAGGAAGGCAGCTGGCTGTTCGACGGCCTGAGCACGGCTGTGGCTATTGTGCTGGTTCGCATCGAGGATGCGCTGAAGTGGACGCCGTGGCCGGCCATTGTTGTGGGCCTTTGCCTGCTGTCGTTTGGCGTCGGCCGTTGGGGGCTTCTGACCTTCACGGGGCTTGCACTGCTCTTCGTAGGCTTCATGGGCCTTTGGGAAAACACGATTGACACCATCGCGCTAATGGTGGTGGCGGTGGCGGTCTCGGTGTTGATTGGTCTTCCTCTAGGCGTGCTGGCTTCCCGCAGCGAGATCGTTGACAGGCTGATGCGGCCCATTCTGGACGGTATGCAGACAATGCCGAGCTTCGTATACCTGCTACCGGGCATACTTTTCTTCGGTTTGGGGAAACCGGCCGGCATCTTCGCCACCATCATCTACGCTCTTCCGCCGGTAATCAGGCTGACGAACTTGGGAATTCGACAGGTGTCGCCGGAAACGATCGAAGCCGTGCGGTCGTTCGGAGCGTCGCCGCTACAGATACTCGCCAAGGTCCAGATTCCCATGGCCTTGCCCACCATAATGGCGGGCATCAACCAGACCACGCTGATGGCCCTGGGGATGGTCACGATCGCCAGCATGGTTGCGGCGGGCGGTCTGGGCGACAACGTGCTGCGAGCTCTCCAGAAAAACCAGCCGGGCAACGGGATGATTGCCGGGTTGGCGATCGTATTCCTGGCCATAATCATCGACCGACTTACGCAATCGGTGTCGGGTGGCAGACGGGAGTCGCTTAGAGTCGGCTAGCAACCGTAGTGGAGGTTCAGGTCGACCAGCCTGAACGTCACTTACAACGCCGACTGTCTGACTTGCTACAATAGTGGCATCGCCGATTACCTGTAGTTGTAGAGGCGCAGGAAGGGAGTCGTTCGGCATGAGGATGATTCAGTTACTTACCGCAAACCGATCTGGCACTCTGACGACTCACACGGCAGTCGGATACCGGCTCGCCGCGTTGGTGCTGGCGTTACTGATCAGTCTGATCGCCCTGGCGGCGTGCGCGGAAGATGAGCCGGAGGCTGCCGAGTCTTCCAAACAGACGCTCGTCTTCAGCGATTTGAACTGGAACAGCGCTCAGATCCAAAACCGCATCGCCCAGTACATCGTCGAAAAGGGCTACGGCTACCCCACCGATGTGGTGTTTGGCGCCACTCTGCCTCTCTTCCAGGGTCTGCGGCGCGGCGACAGCCATGTGACCATGGAGATATGGCTTCCAAACCAGGATGAAGCCTGGAACGAGGCCGTGACTGAGGGCGAGGTGGTTTCAATTGGCCTAAGCCTCGGCAAAGACTGGCAGTCGGCGTTTGTTATCCCGAAATATCTCCAGGAGCAATATCCGGAGCTTGATAGTGTCGAGGACCTGAAAGACGAGCAATTCAAGAAACTGTTCCAGACTGCTGAAACCGGCGACAAGGCGCGTCTGGTGTCGTGTGTGATCGGCTGGGCTTGCGAAGAGGTCAACGCCGCCCAGATCGAGGCTTATGGTCTGTCTGAACATGTCGAAATCGTCAACCCCGGAGACGGCGCGGCTGCGAACGCAGACCTTTACGGTGCGTATGACAGGGGAGAACCCTGGATCGGTTACCAATGGGGGACGAACGATCCGGCGCTGGTGCTCGAT
>JAPOVO010000189.1 GCA_026708165.1 Chloroflexota bacterium
CCACGCGGCCGAGTCGTACATCTCCAACAAGGCGACGCGCCACACGCAGATGTACGCGACCAGGGCGATGCGGCTGATCCTTGGAAACCTGGCCGACGCCTACCGGGACGGCGGCGACGGGCGAGCGCGGATGCACATGGCCCTCGGATCGCTGATGGCTGGCTACACCCTGGCAAACGCCGGTACTACGATGGTGCACGCCCTGGCGCACGTGTTGGGAGCCCGGGCGGGAGTGCCGCACGGGCTCGCCAACGCCATATTTCTGCTCCCGATAATGCGGTTCTACGCCGAGCGGGTACCCGAGAAGATCGACGGTCTGGCCGGAGCGGTGGGCGTGCCCGATTCGGTTGCCGATAGCCAGGAGCGGGCCGACCAGGCGGTCGCGATCATGGAAAAGATGGTGACCGACGTCGAAATCGACCAGAAGCTCGGCAACTACGGCGTCGCGGAATCGGACCTTCACGACTACGCGGAGACCACGGTCGCAACGCGCCGCCTGATGCTCCAAAGCCCTGTCGACGCGACGGTCGAAGACGTCGAGTCCGTCTTGCAGTCGATCTATTAGCCTCGGCTACCAGACTTCGCCCGGGCGCCACTCGGCGGTTAGCCGTGAATCGAGGTCGACCTCAGGCGTCGATGGCGTACGCAGAATCATCACGTGCTCGTCCGGCGTTTCCAGCAGACCTTCGTCGGTGCGGATCGCCAACGGCCCGCGCCACGTCTTCCAGCCGAATCGCGCGTAGAACTCGGGATAGTTTGGGCATAGCCCGCCTAGCTCATACGAACTGACCTCGCGTCCGACTCTTTCCATAACGGCGCCGCCGATGCCGCGGCCTTGAAGGCTCGGCTCGGTAGCGACGGCCTCAATGTAGGCGGTCCTGAGCGGCGGACGCCCGCCGGCGCTCAGCCATCTCGTGACCCAACAGGCATGGCCCGCCAGGACTCCCTCGAACTCAGCCAATACGTGTGTCGAGTCGATCAAGTCGCCGAATATAGCCGCCATGTCCTCGTCGAAAGCGCGATCGCAGAGCTCGACCACGCGCCGCCAGAGATCGCTCTCGATCCCGTCGCGCTTTACTACCGTGATGACGAGCCGCTCTGATCGATTCGAACCTGGCCCCAGGCTCATTGAAGGGAGGCTAACGCCCCCGGAGACTCAAGCGGCCCGACGAATCGGGTCAGACCCACGCCGCTCTCAGGCAGCGCCGATCTCCTCCAAGCAGCGTTCGACGTACCCTTTAGCGTAAGTCAACGACTCCAGCGGGTTGGCTGTCCACGCCGTCGTGTCCTCGTCCTCGCTCAACCCCGCAGCGTGAGGATCGCCGCCCACTCTCCAAGTGTAGTTCTCGATGATCAACGGTCCCTGGAAGTTCGCTTCGTGAAGAATCTCCAGACATTCCTTCACTTTGGCCTTGCCGGTACCCGGCGGCGTTTCCAGCCCCAACGCGTCGGGACCATCAGGCGGCAGGCCGTCCTTTACGTGGACCGACGTAACCCTGTCCAGAAGGCGGCGAAGCGCGTCGGTGGGATCGTCCACGCGGTACATGACCATGTTGGCGAAGTCGAAATTGACCCCGACCGGATACTGGGGAATCTTGTCGAGGAACCGGGCCAGCTCCTCCCCGGACTCCTGGCCGGTCTCTAGCGAGAGGGTAACGCCCCGCTCGGCCGAGTAGCGGGCGACCTCGCGGACCGCCCCCAGGAGCCGCACGTATGCGGGGTCTGCATCGTCGGTCGGAAGAAATCCCATGTGCACGGTGACGACTCCCACACCAAGCGCTTGGGCGAAATCGACGCACTTTCGACTGTAGTCAAGCCGCTCCTCCAGGAGTTCGGCGGGCCTGTATCCCACGGTCGCCATGACGGACGGGACATCCTGGTAGCTTTCGCCGTCGAAGACGATGACGACCGAAGTGGCCCGTATCCCGTTGCTGTCCATCAGTGACCTGAATTCCGCCGCTCCCTGCTGCGAGTAGTATCGATCGTCGAGCTTGCTTATCTGTATCGTGCGCAGCCCGATAGAGCGCACCGCCGCCAGCGCTTCAGCCGGATCCTCCCGACCGGTGCATCTCAAGAAGACGCCTATCGGCCCCATCTTCCTCCCTTTGCCCGGACGTCGGGCGATTCCACGCGGTTTTCTGGCCTGGGCTTGTCCGTGCTATTAACCTATCTGGGACTTGAACAGACGGCTGCGAACACGATCCGGAACGACGTTTCCAATCACCATACACGAGTTGAGGCCCACCCGAATTGATTCTCACGAACCCTAGCGGTCGTTGCCTCTAGAGTCGCCAAAGGAGACATTGAGCAGTCTCAAGCGCCGGCTGGCTGGCTTGGCCGCTCTGGCGGTGTGTGCGTTAGTCGCGGTCGGCGCGTCGCCAGATTCGACCGCTCCAGTATGCAACGGCGACGTGTGCATGGCGCACGAATTCTGGCACTTCTACGAAAGGAACAACGGCCGCTATTTCCTGGGGCCGCCCGAAACCGCCCCCGTTCGCAACGGCGATACTCTCATCCAATATTTTCTCAAGGGCAGACTCGAGCTCAATCTCGTTACGGGCCACATACATAAGGGCGATGTCGGATTGGAACTGGTTCGGCACAGAATGCCCTTCGCTCCCGGGGTCCTCCCTGACGACAGCACCGCGCATCTCTATTTTCCCGAGACGGGATACACCATCAGCTTCGCGTTCAAGGACTTTTACTTCGCCCACGAGGGGTTCAGGGAATTCGGCCCTCCGATCAGTCCTGAATACGATGACGGCCTCGGATGGACGCCGAAGGTCCAGTACTTCACCAAGGCGCGGCTCGAGTACTACCCCGAAAACATTGGAACTCCATATGTCGTCCAAATCGGCAACGTCGGTCGCGAACTGGTGCAGAAGTCGCTCCGCGGGTCGGCCCGACCGCCGCCGAGTCCGCTGCGCTACGGCATTCAGGCGCACACGTGGTACGCATTGCAGCATCGAGAGGTCGTCAAATTCGTTGCCGAAGCGGGATTCAGTTGGATCAAGCATCTGATCCTGTGGAGCGAGATTGAGCCGGTGGAGGGCCAGTACGAGTGGGTCGAGTTCGATGCCTTCGTCGACGCCGCCGAGTTCCACAATCTGCAAATCCTGGTAACCATCGTCGACTCGCCCGGATGGTCTCGCTCGGAAGAAGGGCCGGGCCGGCCAGACGATTTAGGCAAGTTTCAACGATTCATGACCGAAGTGGCCGAACGCTATCAGGGCAAAATCGCGGCCTATGAGATCTGGAACGAGCCCAACCTCGCCCGTTTCTGGGGGCGACGGGTTGACTCTCACGAGTACGTCCAGCTTCTTCAGCATGGCTACCGGGGCGTCAAGCAGTCTGATCCCAGTGCCTTGGTTCTGTTTGCCGGTCTTGCCCAGAACGGCGCGGGCGATCCGACCCTGGGCGTTGATGACGTCGAGTTCCTCCGCACCGCTTACCAATACCAAGGCGGCGTGGTGCGAGCGGCGTTCGACGCTATGGGCAACCACTCTTACGGCTACCGCTCTCCCCCCCACGCCGAATGGGACCAGTGGTTCGGCGACGAGTTCGGGCCTTTTCGGTCTCATCCCAGCTTCTTCTTCAAGCGGTTTACCCAAATACGCGCGGTGATGGAGGAATTCGACGACGGCGCCAAACCGATGTGGATGACCGAAGTCGGCTGGACGTCCGACAATCTGCATCCGGACTTTCGATACGGCGAACTGATAACCGAGGAGGAGCAGACACGCTATCTGGTCGACTCGCTGGAGTTGATCGAAGAGGACTTCCCCTACGTTCACGCGATGTTCGTGTTCAATCTCAATTTCCGAACGCTGAACCTGCCATATACGTCGGAGCACGGTTTCAGCTTGCTCGACGCCGGATTCGTTCCTCGCCTCGCCTATACCGCTCTTAGGGAGTTGGACAAGACTCAAGTAAGTCCAGCAAGGCGTTGGCGGCCGCCGCCAACTCGTCGAACGCCGCGGTAGGAAACTTGGAATCAATCGGGACCAGCCGCTCGGCGATCTTGACCGCCGCGTCCACTCTGCTGCCGTCGGCGAATGAATGTTGAATCGTGTATTGATCGGCGGACAGAATGTCACGCAAAGCGTTTTCCAAAAGCAACTCCCCAAAACCACCGCGCGGCCCCGGTACTCTGAATGCCTCTCGCAATTCTCCGAGCTTCTGAGTTTCTTCCCGGAGTCCGGCGGTCGATTGGCTGAGCGCCCCAAGACGCTCGGTAACGTTTACGAGCGACTCCTGGTTGGAGGTCGCAACCTGAGTCAGGTTCGCTTGCACTGCCTCAAGCGCGGTTCGCAACCGTCCCTCTGCCGCGCTAACCGATTCCTGGTTTGAAGTGGTTAGGTTAATCAAATTCGACTGCAGGCTGTCGAGGGCACTTCTCATCCGCTCGTCTGAAGCGCTCATCGCGCTGTCGATCTGCGTCATTCGTGAGAACAGAACCACTCCCGCGACGATTACCGCGACCGCGACCACCAGGGCGATTCCGATACCTACGTCCATCTGCTAATGCGGCCTCCTGCGGTCGGTGCACCTCGATCCGGACCGCGCCGACCGAAACGACTATTCCTAGCGTGTCTCCAGCTTCGTCGCGCGCGCTTCCAGCAGGTCCCAGTTCAGGTCATACCCCAGACCGGGGCGGTCGGGGACGGACATCATTCCATCAACAATCGGCTCGGCTCCGACGATCAGTTCGGCCCAGACAGGATCGCGGTCGGGGTTCGGAAACGATTCGAGAATGAGGCCGTTGGGCGCACCCGCAACGCAGTGAACATGAATCTGCGGATCGTGATGAGGCGCCATTTTTACTCCGTGGGCGTCGGCGTGAGCGGCAACTCTTCGCCACTCGGTGATGCCGCCCGCAACCGTCGAGTCGAACTGCATGATCTGTATTCCACCCCACTTGACCAGGTCCCTGCATCCAAACCGTGTCGTCTCGCCCTCACCGGAAGCGATGGGTATGGAGGTGCTTTCGGCCACGCGGCGCAGACCGTCCACTTCGTCATACCAGTGGACAGGCTCTTCCAGCCAGCGGATGTTCATGCTCTCGAACTCGCCCGCCGCTCGTATGGCCGTCGGCACGTCCCATCCCTGGTTGGCGTCGAGCATTATGTCGATTTGAGGGAACGCCGATCTCACCGCGCCGACCCGTTCGAGGTCGTGGGCCAGATCGCCGCGGCCGACCTTCAGCTTCACCGCCTTGTAACCCCGTTCGCCGACATAGACTCCGACCTCGTCGACCAGACCGGCTACGTCCTTTCCCTCTTCGTAGTAGCCGCCGGTCGCGTACGCCTCAGCCTCGGTCCGCAACCCTCCGAGGAGCTTGCAGACGGACCGCCGCGACGACTTTCCCATCAGGTCCCAGAGGGCAATGTCGACGCCAGCTATGGCGGTCATAATCGTTTCGTGCCGCCAGCCGTTCAGCGACCATCCGGGCCGGTGGTTATACGCGAACATCTCCGACCAAAGGCGCTCGTGCTCGAAAGGATCGGCACCGATCAGGATGTCACGAAACGGCTCGGTGATTATCCGCCCCACCTGCTCCATCGGTCCGCCGTGGCATTGACCGATGCCCTGCAACCCGGCATCGGTGGTGAGCCGCACGATGATTTCGCGGGACTGCGTGATCGGCGCGAGCGACATCCAGAACTCCCGCTTGAGCGGCCGCGTGTATAGAAAGACTTCGATTCGCTCGATCCTCACGGGACCTTCAGGCAACGTGCCCGCCGTCCACGGAGAACGCGCTGCCTGTCACGAAAGACGCGGCATCAGAGCAGAGCCACAATACCGACTCGGCGATCTCCGAGGGCTGTCCAAGCCGCCCCATCGGAATCCGCTCGGCGGACCTGCGGCGGCGCTCCGGATCATCCAGCAAACGCAATAGCGGCGGAGTTGCGGTGGGGCCGGGGCACACGGCGTTGATCCGAATCCCATCGCGGGCGTACTCAAGCGCCGCGGTTTTGGTGAGACCGACTACCGCATGCTTGCTGGCGGCGTAAGCGCCGCTGCCTCCGCCCACCAGACCGAGCGCCGAGGAGTTGTTGACGATCGCTCCGCCGCCCTGCGCCAGCATCTGCCTTATCTGATACTTCATACAGAGCCAGACGCCCTTGAGATTCACGTCTATCAGACGGTCCCACTCGGATTCCAGGTACTCGGCTATCTTGGCGTCGCTTCCCACAAAACCGGCGTTGTTGAAGGCGCAGTCGAGCGCGTCGTAGGCGTCCACCGCCGCTCTAACCGCCGACTCGACATCCGACTCATTCGAAACGTCCGCCTGCAAGTACAGCGCATCGCCGTCCACCCGCTCTATCTGGGCCACGGTATCGGAGCCGCTGTCAGGACTGACATCCACGACAACGACCTTGGCGCCTTCACGGGCGAAGGCGAGCGAGGCAGCCTCGCCCATGCCGGAACCGCCGCCGGTGACCATCGCAACCTTGCCTTCGAACCGTCCCGGCATCTAGTCGCCGCGCCGTTTCAATGGAGTTCTGCCGCCGGTGTCAAGAGCGGCCCGTCAGCCGAGTTGACCGGCGGACGCCAGCGCGTCGGCGTTGTAGATGTTCTCCGGGACTTTGCCGCTCAGCACGTCAGCCGCGCACTGCGCGGTCCGCCTCTGAAGCTCGTGCAGCGACTCCTCGGAATAGAAGGCCGTATGCGGAGTTATCACGGCGTTCCGCGCCGAACGGATGGGATGATCCGACGGCGGAGGCTCGCCCTCCAAGACATCGATCCCCGCGCCCGCGAGCTCGCCGCCGTCCAGCGCCTGGGCGAGTGCATATTCGTCGATGACCGGTCCGCGGCAGGTGTTTATCAGAAAAGCAGACGATTTCATTTTCTTGAGCTCCGGTTCGCCGATCAGGTGACGGGTATCGGTCGTCAGCGGCGTATGAACGCTCACGAAGTCCGAGGTCGCCAGCAGCTCATCGAAGCTGACAAAGGTGGGAGCCTGGCCGGCCGGGAACATATCCGCGGTCAAATACGGATCGTGGACCGCGATTTCGAATCCGAACGCGCGCGCGCGCGCGGCCACGGCCCGCCCGATGCGTCCATATCCAACTATCCCAACCACCTTGCCACGGAACCGGTAGACCGGTCTCCCCAGGCTGGGGTCCCATCCACCCGACCGCACTCCGGCGTTGAGGTTGACCACGCTCCGTGCCAGGGTCAACAGCAAGGCCATGGAGTGATCGGCGACTTCCTCTATGCAGTAGTCGGGCACGTACGTGACCGGGATTCCAAGCGCCGTCGCGGTATCGACGGATATGTTGTCCACGCCGACGCCGTACCTGGCGACGACCTGCAAGTTGGGCGCTGACCGGATGACCTTGTCGGTCACCTTGGCGAAGCAGGTCAGGATAGCGTCGCAGTCGGCCGCCAGCTCCGCCAGACGCTCTTCGTCGGGGCCAACTGCTTCGATGGCCTCGGCGCCGATCCGCTCCAGAACTTCGCGCTCGACGTTGGTGTTGGGCCATACATAATCGGTAATCAAGACTTTGAATCGGGAAGCGTTCTGTGTCACATTCACCTCGCTCTGCCCCATCCGCGACGCTAACTCCCGCAACCGCCTGGGGCGTTGCTATGGTATTGCCAACCCGACCCGATTCAAAACCGAAGCATCGAAGCCGACCATATCCTCCACGGAGTAACGCCGAGAGGAGGCTGTCGGACTCCCACGACTAGCTCTTGATGGCGACGCCTATGCCGAGAAGCACCACCGCGATGATCGCCGCCACGGTGGAGGCGATTATGAATCCGTTTACCGGCTCTCGCAGGACCAGATAACCCACGCCGACGCTCGTGGTGAGAATCGCCAGCACCGAGTAGAGGCTGTAGAAACCGGCCCCATAGCGGGAGACGAGGAAGTGGAACCCCACGAACGTCACCGCCAGCCCCAACCCCGTCGACAGGACCCATTTGCCGTGGGTCCGCGCGTAGGTCTGAACGTGCGGCCACTGCATGAACGCCGTCGAAATCAGCAGAACCGTTCCACAGACCAGCGCAGCAAGTCCGAGCAGGAGCAGCGGATTCTGCGAAAGCTCGGCGCGCTTTTGCGAATAGAAGAAGATCGCGTTGCCCAGCGAAGCGAGCAGCGCGAAAAGCAACGCCGGAAGAAATGCGGACACCTAACACCTCCCCCGCGCGGCTGCGCTGACGCCGCCAGCCAGCTTCGCTCTGCCTAGAATTCCCGCCGTCCTTCGAGGGCCTGACTCAACGTAGTGGGGTCTGCGTACTCGATATCGCCGCCCGTCGCCAGCCCTCTGGCCAGCCTGGTCAACCGGACACCTGTCTCCTCCAGTACGCGCGCGATCTCCAGCGCGGTGGCGTCGCCCTCGAAGGTGGCGTTCGTAGCGACAATGACCTCCGCCACCCCGCCATCTTTCACGCGCTCCAGCAGGTCGTCGATCTTGAGATCGTCAGGCCCGACGCCTTCCAGCGGTGAGATCGCCCCGTGCAGGACGTGATATCTGCCCCTGAATCCCGCGGAGCGCTCCACGGCCAGCACGTCCAGCGGGTCTTCCACCACGCAGGCGGTCGACCCCTCACCCCCATGATCGGTGCAAAAGCGACACGGATCGCCGTCGGAGAAGTTGAAGCAAACCGAGCACTCCACGATCTCGGACCGCAAAGACTGCAGCGCCTCGGCCAGTTGATCGACTTGCCGTGCGGGCGCCTTTAGCGGAAAGAACGCCAGACGACCGGCCGTCTTCGGGCCGATGGTAGGAAGCTTTGAAAGTTCTTCTACGAGGCGGGATATCGGCCCCGGGACCCCATCTACCAACGAGCTGCCGGAGCGACTACATTCCGAGGCCGGGTATCTTCAATCCGCCCGTCAGCGCGCCCAGCTTTTTCGAGGCCATCTCCTGCGACTGAGCGATCGCTTCGTTGACGGCCGCGACCATCATGTCCTCGAGCATCGCCACGTCTTCGGGATCGACCGCGTCGGGATCGATGCTTATCGAACGGACCTTCTGATCGCCGGTTATTTCCACGCTCACGGCCCCGCCGCCAGAGGTGACGTTGATAGTCCTCTCGGCGAGCTCGTTCTGGATCTTTTCGAGCTCCCTCTGCATCTTGCGCATCATCTGCATATCGAAGCCCTCGGCTTGGCGTTACTGGGGACGATTGTCCTCGATTATTTCGGCACCGTACATCTTAACCGCGTGCATGGTCACGTAGTTGTCCGTATCGAGGCCGGACCGATCCATTGATTCCGCCGGTCGGAGCCTGCATTCGACCCCGACCGACTGCCCCGTTAGATCCGCAACGATATCTCTCAGGCGGGCCCGGTTGTCCGGCTTCGAGAGAGCGTCCACGTATCCCGGTTTGGTCAGCTCAAAGACGAGAAGCTCTCCATCGCGGGACAAGCGGGACTCCTCGAAAAAAGTCGCGTAGATGGGATGCCATTCCTTTACGGCGGCCGTGAAGGCCTGGAAATCGGCTCTAAGCGCCTCGGTGATATCGTCGGGAACCGCCTTACTATCCGCGTCAGTGTCACGCGCCGTCGCCGCGCCTTGTGTTTCGCTGCCGTCTGCTTTGGCCCTCGGCGGCGGCGCCGGCTTCGCGTCTCTGGACGCGTATTGGGCAGGCGCCGCCGGTCTGGTGGACGCCACCCCGCCGGCGTCGGCGGCCATAGCCAGGCAAGCCTGCACAGAGGCAAGCTCCAGATCGAGCTGCGGTGAAAAGCCGGACCGGCGGGCGACACTCGACTCGGCGAGGATCTCGATGCATTCGACGATCTGCCCGATACGGAATCGTTCCGCCTGCCGCTGCATGTCTTCCAGCTCGGCTTCGGAATATTGAAGAACGTCCTGATCCCGCAGCCCGGTCTTAACCAGGAGCAGTCCCCGAAAGTAGTCGACAAGCTCCTGCCGAAGGGTCGCCGGGCTTGAACCGTCCTGCACGGATTCACCTACGAGCATCAACGCCTGCCCCGGAGCGCCCGCGGCGATTGCCTCGGTGAGTCTGGCGACCGCTTCGACCCCGGTGATTCCGAGCATTTCGCGAAGCAGAGACTCGGTCAGCTCCTCGTCCGCGTAGGAAAGCGCCTGATCCAGCAGACCGATCGCGTCCCGGAGGCTGCCGTCCGAATTTCGAGCGATCATGTGCAGCGAGCCCTTGTTGAACGCCGCTCCCTCGCCGGTGGCGATCCTGGAAAGCTCTTCGACCGTATCGGCGTGCGTGTGCTTTCTGAATCGCAAGTGCTGACAGCGCGATCGCACGGTTGGCAGCACCCTGTGCGCGTCAGTGGTAGCCAGAACGAATATCGCGTGCTCCGGCGGCTCCTCCAGCGTCTTCAGGAACGCGTTGTACGCGGCGCGAGACAACTGATGCACCTCGTCGATCAGGTAGACCTTGTACCGCCCGACACCCGGCCGGTACCGCACGGCCTCGCGCAAGGCGCGCACGTCGTCGACGCTGGTATTGCTGGCGGCGTCGATTTCTATCAGGTCGAGGAAGCTCTCGCGTCCGACGCCGAGGCAGTTGTCGCACCGGTTGCAAGGCTCGGGCTGAACACCTTCGAGACAGTTGACCGCCTTGGCAAGGATGCGGGCGACCGTAGTCTTGCCGGTGCCCCGGTCGCCCGAAAACATGTAAGCGTGGCTGACCCGGTTGTGGGCGAGGGCGTTTTGAAGAATGCGGACTATATGCCGCTGGCCGACGACTTCCGCGAACCGCTGCGGGCGGTACTTGTTATATAGAGCCCTGAACTGGCCTTCTTCTGTCACCGAGACTTCACAAAAAGAGGGTCACCATGACCGGAACGTGTCGTATTTTGAGGGTGGCCGTGCACCTGCCTTCGAACGCCGGCCCCCGCCTTACTCGCCGGGCGCGGCTCCAGCCAGGGTAGTCCGCGGCGCCCAGAGCTTACCTCTTACCGCTGCTTCCTTCCGGACCTGACGGGGTTCGAGGGGCCCTGTCGCACGGGTCCCGACTCTCAGCACCGTCCCAAACGAGCAGAATCGACAACCAAGCGGCCTCGGGCAGGAATTCGACCCCGCTAAGCGGATTGCGGGTGCAGGGCACCGCTGGCTCCCCGTCTAGCACGGCCACTTCTGATGCTATCTGCGCGGTCGAACGTACGTCAACGGAAGTCAAGGTCGCGGTGGGCCGTGTTTACTTGGGCATACGATTCCCGCTCAATCAGACGAGCGGCGATTTGTAGGGGCCGTTACACCCGAGCCCCGAAAAGCCTCACTATGTGCCGGACAGCAGTCTACCCGCCTATGAAGGTCCTCTCCAGGTGACCTTCCGTTACCCAACGCTGGTCGGCAGGCTCGTCCTGGAGCTGATAGCGCGTATCGGTGCTCAATCTGAACCGGTCGGTCTGGTTGTTCAGCGGGGCGTGAAGCATGTACATCCCGAAAACCAGAACGTCGCCTATCTGATAGTTGGTCGTGTGCCACTTGCCGCCGTACTTCCGCGCGGCGTCTAAAGGCGTAAGGCTTCCAATCTCCTTCATCCGGTCGGAATGCACGTCGGCGTCGACGCCCTCGTAAGAGCCTCTCATATCCTCGGACTTCTCGCTGCCGAGACAGAGTGCCAGCCCGCCGAGCTCGATAGGCGTGTCTCCGAGCGGGCACCAGACCGTGCAGACTCTCTCGGTTCCCCTGCCCATGTAAAGGAAGTCGAAGTGCATACCGGTCGAGCGACCCTGCCCGGCGGCCCGCATCCACCTGTGATGGAACGCCAGCACCTCGCCCCCAAGAAAGCGCTCGAAGAAACCGATAACCTCCGGCGACTCGACCAGCCCGCCGATCTCGGACGACTGGGCGAGCGGGGCGCCCTCCTGGCGCGGATCGTGGATGTCGCCGCGATACCCGCCTCGCGGTCCCCTTTCCAGGTTGATCTTGCCGTCCATCAAGGGCGTACCTTCGATCAGGCAGCCGCGCTCATCGAGATATTCGAGGAACGCCCTTCGCGCTTCCAGCACCGTCTCGCGCTTTTGGAGTCCGCGAATCAGCAGATGGCCCTCATCCAGAAATCGCCTTCGCAACGCCTCCGTGTCGTCGAGGATTGAGTTGGAATCCTGAAGCTCACCCAGGTCCGGCCCGCCGAACTCGAACTCGGACACCCCGATGTTCACGCGCATTGTGCAGTCTCCTTCGAATCAGCAGGACTTGATGTGCAAGGTTTTTAACCTGGAAGAGCCGGGGTCGTCCCGGACTCAAGCTTTCGTTCTCCGCTTCTCGTACCGTTTTCGCAGATGGCGCACCGGAACGCCGGCCGCCACGGAATACTCTTCGACGGGACGGTTGACTACCGACCCCGCGCCGACGATCGAGCCGCTGCCTATTCGCATGGAGTGCAGCACTATCACGTCCTGACCGAGATAGACATCGTCGCCGATGATGACCGGGCCCGTCTGACCGCCCTGGTTGATTATCAGCTCGTCGGGGTCGCTGAACTCATGCTGATAGGGAACGATAGTGACCCCGGGAGAGAAGAGAACATTGTGTCCCAACTCCACGCCGGCGTGGCCGAAGATCTTTGACCTGGCACCGATGTAGGAGTGGTGATCGATCTTGATGTAGCCCTCTTTCTCGTGGGGATTGATATAGGCCCCGTTGCAGACCCGGACTCCCGCCCCCAGCTCGATTCCCTTTCCTCGACGGGAGTCGAGGAACACGCCGTCGTCGAAAAAGCAGCCGTCGCCAATCTTCATGTTCCCGGCGCCGAGAAACGTCGCTCCCATGCCGATTCGGATGTCGCGACCAAGCTCGCCGAAGAACGGGCGATACCACTCGGCGCGCAGGTTGCTGCCGGCGTCGCCGGGAATGTCGCGCAGCAGATGGGGAACAAGCTCCTCGGGATCGGGGATGAGATCGACGATCTCCGATCCCACGCCGACGGACCTGGCCAAGGCGAGGAGGGACCGGCGGTCGTAGGCGGGCTTGAGGCTCAAGACTCGCTAGCCCGAACCCCGGACGACCGTTAGCTCCTGAAGGTGCTTGTTTCTCTCCGGGTCGCCGCTGACGCTGCGGCAAGCCGACGAGATGAACTGAATGGCGAAGGCCGGGCGCGGGTAAGGGCTTCGGTTCGGCTTGGTGTTGTGCAGAGTCTCGCAGTGATGCCAGCTCGCGTGGCCCTTAGGCACGGTCACGGTCACGGCCTGGGAGTCGTCGGCCTCGGACTCCCTCAGGACCGTCCCCTGGAAGCCTGACTCGTGCTCGACGAGACCGAGCTTGTGGCTGCCGGGGATGAATCGCAGCGGGCTGTTTTCCTCGGTCACGTCGGCCAGCGCGATCCAGCAGGTAACCGAGTCGGGCGGGTCGAGCTGGAAGTAACCGTTGTCCTGGTGCCAGGGCAGTTCGCCGCCGTGGTAGGCGGGTTTTAGCAGGGCCTGATCGGCCAGGAGCTTGATGTTCGGTCCAATCAATGATTCGGTCACGTCCAGGATGCGCTCGTCATGGATCAGAGCCTCGAAGGCGGGGTCGAGCTTGTAGACGTTGATGATCTGCTGGACCGAGTCCTTGGCCTCGCCGCTCTCGTCGGTCTTGAGCTCCCTAAACGTCCTGGCCTTGCGGGGGTCATCGAAGTTCGCCCGTTCGAAGATCTCGTCGAAACGGCTTCGCAGGTCGTTGACTTCGTCCTCGGTGAGGAGCTGCCCGTAGGG
>JAPOVO010000005.1 GCA_026708165.1 Chloroflexota bacterium
CTGGAGCGAACCCCGCTCCTGGCGCTGATCGGAGACATGGCGTCGGAAGTGCGTGACAGCTGGACTCACATGACTCTCGACCTGGTCCGGCTTTTCGATCCAGTCTCCAAGCTCGCCGCCCGAATCACACCGGAAAACGTCCATTCGATCCTTCCACAAGCATGGGCCGCGGCGATGGCCGGGCCGCAAGGTCCGTCCTGCCTAATGCTCGCCGCCTCCGATGCGGTCACCAGGGTCGAGCGCAGAAATTGGGACGAAGTACCGGCCCACGCGGCAGCAAACGGGTTCGAGTCCGTGGCCGGTCAGCTCGTGGACAGAATGAGCTCCGCGGAGAACCCCGTCCTGATGCTCGGGCTGGGAGCGCGTGACGTCGACGTGGCCGCGGCAAGTGCGGAATTTGCAAGCCGGTGGGGTGTGCCCGTCGTGCTCACTCCCAAGGCCAAAGGATGGTACGGGGCGGACGCCGACCTGTACGCGGGCGTCTATGCGTCTTACGGATCTGGAGGGGTCGAGCGTCTGCTGTCTGAATCGGGACTCACGCTTGGCGTAGGTCTCGACGGGTCTGACTTCATCCGTCCCTGGAGGTTCGGGCCGGTCATCAGCCTCTCCGAAAACCCGACACCCGACACGGCCTACCCAAGCGAGCATCACGTTTGCGACATAAGCGCGACGCTGACTGAGCTTGCCCAGGCTTCGAACGGCGCGGGAGAGGGTATTGAGCGGGCGTCTCTGGCGCGGAATGAATCCTTGCGTCAGGTACGTGGAAGAGAGCCGGACGAGGCGGGCAGACGTTCGCTATCCACGGAAGGGATCGACCCGAATCAGGCGCTGGCGGCAATTCGTCGCGCGGTTCCCCGAGATACTCCGGTTACTTGCGACGTCGGAATGCTGAAGCTGGTTATCTGCCAGTACTGGCCGTCCTACGAACCCAACACCTTCCTCGTTTCCAATGGACTTTCGACCATGGGATACGGTCTTCCGGCGGCAACCTCGGCATCAATGCACCTGGAGGGCGCTCCGGTCGTGTCCATAGTCGGCGACGGGGGACTGCTCATGTGCGCGGGCGAGCTCGAAACCCTGGCCCGCTCGCAAGCTGCCGTAATTGTGATTGTGGCGGTCGATTCATCCTTGGGGCTCATTCGCTTGAAAGCCGAGGACTCGTCCCTGGACGGCTCCCATAACGATTTCGGGTCGCCCGATTACGCCGCGCTCGCAAGGAGCCTCGGCATCGACGGAGTGAGAGTCGAGTCGGTCCAAGCGCTGGAGCGAAGCGTGACCGAGTACTTGCACGACGGCCGTTCGGCGCTCATCGAGTGCCCGATCAACTTCGACTCGTATCGCAGAATGGTCTAGGCCGTCATACAAAAGAAACTAAGCTCCGCATCCGGTCTGAGCGCAACGCGGCTGCGAGTAGGCAAATCTGTCGACCGTGGAGTTCGAGATTCCGTGCGGCCTATCGCAGTTCGGATGTAGGGCAGCGGGTTAAGCTGGGGCGAACGCTGGACGGGTGACGTCATGCGCGTCACCACAGGAGGTGATTGAGCTGGCTGGCATCGACCTTGTTATTCGCGGCGGACGCGTCGTGGATGGGACTGGGATGCCCTGGTTCCGTAGTGACATCGCCGTAGCGGGCGACCGCATCGAGTTTATCGGCGGGTTCCACGGAACCGCGGCCCGTGAGATTGACGCAGGCGGTCACGTCGTGTGTCCCGGATTCATCGACGTTCACACTCACTCCGATCTCCAGGCGCTCGCGGCGCCCGACCACATGCCCAAGGTCCACCAAGGGGTCACAACCGACTTGATCGGACTCGACGGCATCGGCTACGCGCCTCTGTCTCGAGAGAACATCGAGAAGATGCACCACTATTGGGCCGGACTCAGTGGAGAGCTGGGCCGCGACTGGAGCTGGTCGAGCATCGACGAGCTCCTTTCGGAATTCGACGGTACCACCTCCGCCAACGTCGCCGCGATGGTCCCTCACGGGTGTATACGAACGGAAGTCATCGGATTCGAGGACCGCGCCGCGACCGAGGACGAAATCACGGCCATGCAAGCTCTGACGGCCGAATCCTTCGAGCAGGGAGCCGTCGCCCTGTCCACGGGACTCGATTACTATCCCTGCGGCTTTGCCGATACCGACGAATTGGTGGAACTGGCCTCGGTCGCCGCTTGCTTTGCCGCCCCTTACGTAGCCCATCAACGGGCCAGGCGCGGCGACGGATTCCTGGACCCGTTTCGCGAGACGCTCGAAGTTGGCCGCCGCTCCGGCGCTCCCGTACACACATCGCACTTTGGGATCGGAGCGACCAACGCGGGCGGGTCCGCCATCGTGCTCGAAATGCTCGACGAGGCGCGCGCCGCCGGGGTGGACATCACCTACGACGCCTATCCGTATGAAGCTGGCAGCACCGGCCTCCACATCTTCATGCCCGGATGGGCGCACGACGGCGGTCCAGAGTCGATGCTTCGCTGCGTCCGGCCGGGAGCGGAAAGAGAACGGCTGGTGCATGAACTGCGAAATCCGAAGGCCGGACTCGTGCTCGGTACCGGCGAGCATCTGACCATGTCGTACGTAGCCGGTGATGGCAACGAATGGATGGAAAAGCGGCGGCTGTCGGACATCGCGGACGAACTCGGCATGGACGCCGCCGAGGCCGCCGCCGAGATTATGCACCGATCGGGGCAGCGTAATTCGGGCGTGATCAGCCGCGGGTCGGAACCCGACATCCGCGAAATGATCCGGCACCCCGCACACATGTTCAGCAGCGACGCGCTGCTCATCGGCAGCCATCCGCATCCGCGATCAAGGGGGAACTACCCGCGCGTCCTCGGGCGGTACGTGCGGGAGTTGGGGATCCTCACGCTGGAGGACGCGATCCGGCACATGACCTCGGTGCCGGCGGCTAAGTTCGGACTGTCCGACCGGGGAATCCTTCGGCGGGGGATGGCCGCCGCCACAGTTTGGTTCGATCCCGAAACCATTAGAGACAACGCGACGTATCAGGACCCGCTACTGCTCTCCGAGGGAGTAGAGACTGTAATCGTCAACGGCGTAAGGGTCATCGACCAGGGCGCGCACACTCACGCCCGCCCTGGAAGGGGCCTCCGCCGCAGCTAGCTGTTCCGCGTGGTTCAGGCAATCCATTGCCCGAAACTACAATCCATGATTAGAATCGTTTTGCATTATGACAAGTTGGTTCTCTCAAATCAGAGGGGTCGGCGATCATCTGCGGCTGACATTTGGACCCGTCCTTGGGCTAGCCAGCCCTAGCCGAAACGTCCCTTTTATTCCTTCCCCAACATCACACAACCGCTGCGGCGAGCGTAGAGGCTACCGGTGGCTCGCTGGATTGACCGCCATCGCGGCCGCGCTCGCGGCAACGCTGGTCCCATCACAAACCCAGGACGCAACCGCGTCGGTCACGATCTACCGGCCCGACCAGGTCATCAAATTCGTCGGCAGCGGTTGGGGCCATGGAATCGGTATGTCGCAATGGGGCGCAAAAGGGCGGGCCGAGCGAGGGATGACAGCCCCTCAGATCATCTCGGCCTACTATCAGGGCACCGCTCTCACACCATCACCGACCGAATCGACGCAAATCAGAGTGCTCGTCGATGAAGACTACCTGCCGCCGGCGATTGATGGCAGCTTTCCATCCTCTAACAAATTGCCGGGAGACCTGTTCGGACGGGGTGGCCCCTGGGCCATAGAAGGTGTGACCGGCCCCCTGCAGCCGGGCACGCGGTTGAACCTGGTGTCTCTGGCCGGAGGGCACGGCATTCACGCCCGTTTGTACGACCCTGCCGGGAATCCGATGATCGAATTTCCCTTCCCCGGCACGCTGAAGATCGTCCCGCTAAGTCCACAGACGCGAATTCAACCGTACTACGACTACACCGGCGTGGTTCCGGGTACCGGCGGCACGCTGTTCTACGACACGTACCGCGGCGTGATCTGGATCAGACAAAACTCCCAAGGCCTGCTCGACACGGTTAACGAGTTGAACATCGAGGACTACCTGCGCGGCGTGGTCCCGGCCGAGATGCCAGTTGATTGGCCGCATGAGGCGCTGAGGGCTCAGGCAATGGCGGCCCGCACCTACGCGCTCAGCGAGTTGAAACCCTTTCACCCGACTCACGACCTGGACGACACGACGTTCTACCAGGCCTACGAAGGCTCGAATATCGAGCATCCCGCGACGAACGCTGCAGTCGACTCAACCCGCAACACGGTCATCTCCTACGGCGGGCAGCCCATCGTCGCCTACTACTTCTCCGGTGGCAGCGGGTTTACCGAAAACGTCGAAGATGTGCAGGCAAGCCCCCCATTGCCTTACCTGAGAGGCATCGCGGACGTCGACGGCAACGGCATGCCGTTCGATTCCCAAGCGCCAAGGCGGCAATGGGCGACCGCGGAATTCCCGATGCGCGTCCTGGAGGACATGCTAAACGTCAAGCCCGACACCACCGTGGGAAGCCTTCACATGATCGATTTTTCCGATCGGTCGCACAGCGGAAGACTTAGAACCGTTCACGTGCACGGCAGTACGGCGAGCCGCAGGCTTCCGGCGCATAGGTTTCAGGCTCTCTTTAACCGATTGACCCCGGAAGAGCTTCGCTCCCCCGACAGCCCCAAGTTTCAGATCGAGTTCCAATATCCGCTCACACGGCCTGTCCCGGATCTCAATCTGCCCGGAAACCAGTCCATCTATTTCGCTGAAACCGGACACAACGTGCTTTTCGGATTCAAGAAGTATTTCGAGAGCCGCGGCGGCGTGGAGGCGTTCGGACTTCCGTTGACCGAGGAGTTCGTCGAAGGAGGTCTAACGGTCCAGTATTTCGAGCGCGCTCGCTTCGAATACCACCCTGAGCTTGCCGGAACCAAATACGAGGTTCAGCTAGGGCTTTTGGGTGACCAGATAACGGCGGGCAGCCGGCCGCTGCCCGGAGTCGCCCCATTTCCCAACGAGCCGGAACATCGGTACTTTCCGGAGACCGGTCACTCCGTGAACTTCGCGTTCCTCAAATACTGGGAAAAGCAGGGGGCGCTTGACTCTCTCGGATATCCCATATCCGAGGAGCTGTTCGAGCACGGCGCGCCCGTCCAGTACTTCCAGCGCGCCCGCCTCGAATACCGGCCGGAATTGGGTGGTCCATTCGGAGTAGTCAAGGGCAAAATCGGCGTGGAATACCTTCGCGTGCGGGGACTGCTGCCCTAACAGACCGGCCGGCAACAGGCCGTTAACGGCCCACCCGGTCTAAACGTAGTCCTGGATGATCGTCCCGTTGGTGGCGTTGGGCCAATCCTCGGACGACGAAGCGTCGCCCTTGGCCGGATACTTGAACACCTTTCCCTCGAAGTTCTGCAGCGTGGCGTAGTCGTCGTCGAGCGCGACCAGCCTGTTCGGCCCCACAGCCATCTTTCCGCCGCCGCCGGGCGCGTCGATAACGTACGTGGGCACGGCGAACCCGGTAATGTGACCTTGCAGTTGCTTCATGATCTCCAGCCCGGTCGCGACGTCGGTCCGAAACTTATGGGTGCCTTTGACCAGGTCGGCCTGGTACAAGTAATAGGGCTTTACGCGGAACTTCAGCAAGCCGAGGAAAAGCTCCTTCAAAATCTCCGCGTCGTCGTTTACGCCCTTCAGCAGGACCGTTTGATTCCCCAGCGGGATGCCGGCGTCGGCAAGACGGTTACATGCCAGCTCGGCCTCGGGAGTCAGCTCACGCGGATGGCTGAAGTGGGTATTGACGTAGAACGGGTGATATTTCTTGAGCATGTCGCACAGCTCGGGGGTTATTCGCTGCGGCAGGACGCAGGGCAGCTTGCTTCCCACCCGTATGAGCTCGATGTGAGGTATTGCTTTGAGATTGGCGAGGATCTTCTCCAGATAGGCGTCGCTTAGCAGGAAGGGATCGCCGCCCGATAGCAGCACGTCCCGAACTTCCGTGTGTTCTCGCAAGTAGTCGAAAACCGCTTCCATCTCGCGCCATGGCGGAATCGGATACTTGCCCACCTTGCGTTTGCGAGTGCAAAAGCGGCAGTAGATCGCGCAGGTATAGGTGACCGTGAACAGCACCCTGTCGGGATATCGGTGCGTCAGATGCTTCACCGGCGAGTCGTCCCCGTCCTCGGCTAGGGCGTCGGACATGTAGTAATTGGGGTCGTTGAGCTCGTCGATGGACGGGATGATCTGTTTCCAAATCGGATCGTCTTTTTCCTGTATCAGACCCGTGTAGTACTCATTCGAAAAGAATGGAAATTCCTTAGAAACTTCATCGATTTCCGCTCTTGTTGCCTCATCAACGCCCTCGACATCCGCGCCATTGCGAATGCTGTTGCGCATCAGCCGCTTCCATTCGGGAACCGTTCTTTTGACAACCTGCTTCACTTAATTCGTTCCTTTTTTCGCCGTCGAGCTATATCGGATGGGAAAAAGCGACGATCTCGCTGCTTAATTCTGACTCGCGGCCCGCGCCGCCCGCAAATCGTTGGATTACAGATTCAGACTTCAGCCCCGGCGTCAGCCATGGCAGGTACCATCACGGCATCGGTCATTCCATGAAGCACTTTGCTCGACGACGGACAGGCCGTGACCAGAACTCCCGCCAGTTGAGTCGTATCGCCTACGACGAAATAGTAGGGGCTGATCCTGGTTCGCGCGTCGAAGTCGAGCACCGAGTCCGACTCGAAGTCGTAGTAAGAGCAGTTAACGCGCCGACTTTGACGGTAATGCTGAAGAACGTACGGAGTGTGCTGAAATCCTGCCAGGGCCTGCCCAACGGCTTCCGACCACGCCTCGGCATTTACGTCGTGGCCGACGGTTACCCCCCTGCTCCCCCACGAAAGCTCGGAGAATCCCGACGGCTTGATCACCAGCTCGCGCTCCCTTTGCGTGATGCCTGCCAGGTCGTCCCATCGCCTGATCGGTCTCCCCGCTGTAACAAGCGGCGGGAAGATGGCCGCCTGCGGCGGAATGTCGGCTGGGTCCATTACCCACGTCGCCGGAATCGCTTCGCGAAGAACATCCAGTGATTCAGCCGACAGCTCCTTGGCCCAAAACCGTTCAAGCTCTGGATGGTGAAACAGCGCATATAGGAGCTTCTCTTCGAGCTGCGCTTTAAAGGGCGGAGTGACCACCACCCGCCGTTTCTTCATGGCGTGGACTATCAAGTCGGAGTTGGGCACATTCTTGAGATCGTGCAGCTCGAAAAAGCGGTAGATCAGGTCCACCTCTTCCAGCCTGCCGTCAAAGTTGACCACGATCCGCCCGCCGCTGAGGTCGAGCTCGCGCGGATGAACGGTGATCGCCCTGACGCCGAACTGGTTCAGACGCTCCCCAACCCACGTCATCTCGGACCGGTACGACTCCGACTCGTCCGAAACCACGACCGCAACGAAGGGATTGGCGACGCCCGCCTGTGCGATCAGGGCGCGAGCCATGGTCGATACTATGCCGCTGCCGTCGCCGACAAGGTTGAACCCTAGCTCACGATAGCGAAGCATCAGCGAATCGAGGAGCCCTATTCCTCCAGGGACTGAGTCCAGCTCGGTAGCGACAAACTGCCCTGGGTCGACCGTCATCAAATCGGGTCTGATGACGGCCGGTACCTTACTGCGGTACCGGCGGAGCCGACCAAGCTCGACGACGTGATCGGGCTTGCCCTGGTCCAGATAACCCGTTACCCAAGCCGGTTGATTCCCGCGCATGCTCGCCAGATAGAGTCGATTGGCCGCCCGATAAAAGGCGAGCAGATGGCGTCCAAGCTCCTCCAGCCGGGCAATCGAAGACGGAAGCATAGGGAATGGCTGAGGCGAAAGCCGCCATGGCACCCTGGAACCGTCGGAATCCAACAAAGCCGGGCCGTATAGCCCGCTCGCGGGAATGCCGTCGTTTACGTGAAGCGCCCGTGTGCGAGGGTCCGCGTCACCGACTTGAGGCATAGTCTGCGATTCCCGGATATCCTCTCATCATAGAAGTGGCGGTCCAGGCGTTCCACGAAGCATCATTCGTCCCAAAACGAATCTTCAAATTTCGTTTGTCGAATGGACGTACAATGTCTTGTTACGGCTGTCGGAGTGTAGCAAACGCTTTGATCGCGGTTCGGGAGCGTTTCGACGGTCGGCAGAACCGGCCCGTCGGCCCTCGACGGAGTCGAACAACAAGAAATGGAGCCTGCTCCTTGCGAGGCAGCCGGAGAGTTAAGTTACAACGGTCACGGATAAATGAGAATTAAGCCCAAAGTCCTGATACTAATCCCCATAGTGCTTGCGACGGTCGCGCTGTCAGGATGCGAATTCTTCGTTCAGACCGTCGCTCCCACGCCAACGCTGGTTAGCGCGCCTCCCAGCCAGCTTCAACGGCCGATGGTGGCCGTCGAGCGCGGCACGCTGGAAGAAGCCGTTCGCATGACCGGACGCGTCGAAGCCAACGAGCGCAGTGATCTGTTCTTTAAGGCCCCGGGCCGTATCAAGGTCGTCAACGTCCGCCAGGGCGATGAAATCCTCGCTGGCGAGATACTCGCGGAATTGGAGACCGGCGGCTTGGAGTCGCAGCTTGCCGACGCCGAGAAGACCCTTGAAACAGCGGAACTAAGGTTCAAGGCAGCGGATTCCGGCGTGGCTGAAGAGATACAGAGCGCCAAAGAGGCCGTGCAAATCGCCGAGTTCGACGTGATCGCGAAAGAACTGGCCCTGGAGAAGTCCAAGACCGGCCCAACCGAATCGCAGTTCGCTTCGGCGCGGGCAACATTGATCGCGGCCGAGGCGACAGTCGAAAGCCGGCAAGCCGACATCGACGCCATGGCCGCCGATCATCCCCGGAATATCGCTTCCGCCCAAGCCACCGTCGAGCAGCGTCTCATCGACTTGCAAGCCGCTAACGACGCCCTTCGACAGTTGTTGGAGGATGGCACACCCGCCGAGTCGCCGCTTATAGACCGAAGCGAAAGTGCGATCGTCACGCTCGAAGCGGCGATCGACACGCAACAATCCGTCGTCTATCAAGTCGAGTCCGACCTGAATGATCTCAAGAACAAGCCAACACCAGCTCAGAGGCTTGAAGCGGATAACGCATTTGAAAAAGCCAAGCTGGCGCACGACGCGGTGATGGGCGGCAGCGGACCGCTGGAGTCCAAGCATCAGGCCCAAATCGTCTTCCGGGAAGCCACCCGCGCTTACAACGACGCCCTGGCTCCCGCCAGCGAAGCCGAACTCAGAGTCGCTGGCAACAAGGTCGAGACGGAAAAGGCCAGGCTGCTCGCGCTTCAGGTGCAGCTCCGCGAGCTGCTTGGCGAAGACGAGCGCGACATGGCCGTGCGGCGATCGGCTAACGAGGCTAGAAGCGCATACGACATAAGAGTCGAAGCGGCCGAACGTTCGGTCCGAAAGGCTCAGTTGGCCTTGCAAACTGCGCAAATAAACCTCGAAAAGGTGCTTTCAACCGCGGCGATGGATAACGCCAAGATCTCGTTGGAGTCATCGAGAGCCAACGTGACCAGGGCGCAGACCGCGCTGGATGAGCTAAACGAAGGGCCAGACTCGCAAAACATCGAAATTGCCGAAAACCAGTTGACTGTCTCACAGGCTAGGCTCGAGAGTGCCGTTCGTAGACTTGAGTCGCTGGAATCTGGCGAGTCAGCCTCGGCCATAAACCTGACGATTCTTCGGAACGCCAGGGACCAGGCGCAAATCAGATTCGACCGGCTCAAGGAACAGCAGTTCGAGAACCAGATAATCGCACCCTTCGATGGCGAGATCACATTCGTCCGCGGCAGGCCCGGCGATCAGATTGCCGCGTATCAGGAGATCATCGGCCTGGCGAATCCGAGCATTCTCGTTGTCGAAGCCGTGGTCCCCGACGTCGACCAGGCCAAGCTGGCCGTCGGCCAGATAGTGGACGTGACCATCGATCAGTTCGCCGGAGCCGTCTTCGTGGGGAAGGTGGAGGCGCTCCCGCGAACCATAGTCAGCTCGACGGGGCAGGCGATAAGGATTCCCGAGACGAAGGTGATTGTCGACTGGACGCAGCCGGGAGTCGAGCTCGGCATGCTCGCGCGACTAAAAATAGCCGTCCAGGTCAAGGAGAACGTCCTGAAAATTCCTCGCTCCGCAGTACGGACCGTCAATCAACGCCAGTTCGTGGAGACCGTCATCGGCGAGCAGAGGCGAAGCCTCCCGGTCACGACAGGCATCAACAGTGATACGGAGATTGAAATTCTCGACGGGCTTGAAGAAGGGATGATGGTCTTTTCGACACCCTAGCTCCCAAGGGAACGCGCGCTACTCCATGATTTCCCAGCCAGCGACTCTCTAACGTGGCCTTCGCGCTGCTCGCTTTCGTTCTTAAGCGGCTGCTGAACAACGGCGCTCTCGTGCTGAGTACAGCCTTGGGACTGATCGTCACGGTCACGCTCGTCACCTCGATTCCGCTGTATTCCGAAGGCATCAGCGAGTTCCTTCTCAAGCGCGAGCTGGAGAAGCCAACCAACCGGATACAACCCGCTTCCAGTGTGCTGCTGCGGCACTTCGACCGGCGCTCGAACGAGTCGGAGCCGACTACGCTGGAGGCTTATCTCGAAGCCGACGACTTCTTCAGCAATTACCTGGAGTGGCTGATCGGCCTGCCCGAAAAGGAGCAGGTGTCGTATCTCCAAACCGACGTCGTTCCGATTCTGGCGTTCAAGCAAACGGTCGAGGCCACGGCAAGACGCAGGGACGTTGCCTACGGATTCGTTGCCACCATGACTGGATTAAACGACAACGTCACTCTCATGGCAGGCCGGTTCCCGACTTCTGAAATCGGGAGCACGCCTGACATTACTGGAGAGGAAATCCCACTTATCGAGGCGTCGCTGTTCTCCGACGCTCTCGACAAAGCCGGACTTCTGGTAGGCGACCGGGTCAAGATCGTATTCGAGGAACCCCAAACCGACCGCGAATTCCTGATTGCGGTCGATGTGGTGGGGCGAGTCGAGCCGGTCGATAAGAACAGCGACTACTGGTTCTACAACGTCGAGAGCGCCTTCGACGAAGGTGCCATGTTCATAAACCGGGATGTCTATCTGAATGCGTTGATCATCCCGTATCCCTACCTCTTCTACGAGGCCACCTGGTACTCGAACTTCGACATCGAGGCAATTCGGGCTACCAACTATCGAAACATCACAGGTGGGCTGCACTCGCTGCAGGCGAGCACAAACCTGATATTTCCGAATACGAAACTGGAAATATCTCCGGAGCGAGTCTTCTTCTTTTTCGACGAGAAGCTGTTCTTCCTCAAACTCATGCTATTCATACTCAGCGCCCCGGTGGTGGCGATCATCCTCTACTTCATAAGCCTGTCCGCGGGCATGGTCGTGGAAAGGCAGAGGAGCGAGATCGCAATCCTCAAGAGCCGGGGCGTGGGCACCTTGCAGATAATCGGAATCTATCTGCTCGAAGGCCTGCTGATAGGAATCGTCGCAATTGGCGTCGGTCCGCTGCTCGCCATGGGGTTGGCCCAGGTGGTCGGCAAGACATATACGTTCCTTGTGTTCACCGATCGCGAGGCGCTAACGATGAGCCTCAACCCCACGCACTATGCGATCGCCGGTGGGGCGGTGGCAGTCTCGGTCGCAGCCACACTGGGCCCGGCAATCGCAGCCGCCCGCCAGTCCGTCGTTGCTTATAAGCAGGACGTATCGCGCACGATCCGGCGCCCCCTGTATCAGCGGTTCTTCCTCGACTTCATCCTGCTCGGGCTTTCTGGCTACGGCTACTACTTGCTGCGCCAGGGAGAGCCCGTGGTTACCGTTGGACCCGAAGGCGAGAGCTTCTCAGACCCGTTGCTGATAGTCATCCCGGTGGTGTTCATCTTTGCCCTGTCGCTGATCTTCTTACGCCTATTCCCGTTGGTGGTTGGGATCCTTACCTGGTTGGGATCACGCTTTTATGGGCCGAGCATTCACCTCGGCCTCCGTCAGATCGGAAGAAGCCCGGGGCAGTTCACCCGGCTGATTCTCTTGCTCGTGCTGACGTTCGCGCTCGGAGCATTCAGCGCGTCGATGGCGCGCACACTCGATCAAAACCTCGAGGACCGCGTTCGCTTCGAAGTTGGCTCGGACGCACGTTTCTTCGAGACCGGCTTCTTCGACGAAATCGCACAAATCTGGTCGATTCCTCCGGTCGAGGTCCACTACGATGCGGTGGATGATGAAGGTAAACCCGTTTTTGCGGAAGTGGTTAGATTCTGGGATGACGACGGATCGTTCACGCTGCCGGGCCAGGGGTATACCGAGGACGTCACCGTCTACGGAGTGGACCCCATCAAGTTCGGCAAAACGATCTGGTGGAGGGATGACTTTTCACCGCAATCGCTCAACGAGCTCGCTAATAGCCTCGCGACCGACGAGCGCGCGCTGCTTCTCGATAGAAAATTCTTCCAGGAAGACACGAACTTGCGATTGGGCGACCCGGTCCGTATCCGCATTCAGCAGATTGAGTTGGAGTTCTTCGTAGCCGGATGGATCGACTCCCTACCGACCCATTACGAAGACGAAGGCCCATTTGTAGTCGCGAATCTGGACTACATACTTCGCTGGACCGGCGAGACTCCCTGGAACGTGCTGGCACGGCTGAATCCGGGCAATACCGCGGGCGAGGTCGCCAACAAGCTGTGGGATCTCGACCTTAAGGTTGTTCAGGCATGGGACTCCGCCACGACGATCCTGGATAGACGTGACGACGCTACGCAGACTGGAATATTCGGAATCCTCTCGGTCGGATTCATAATTTCAGCGGTTCTCACACTGCTCGGCTTCCTGATGTACTCGTTCATCTCCTTCAGGCGCAGACTTCAGGAGTTTGGAATCCTTCGCGCCATGGGCCTTTCGGTCGGCCAGATGATCACACTGTTCTCGTTTGAGAACGGTTTTCTGATAGCGCTTGGAACCTTCGTCGGCGCAGGTTTGGGAATTCTCACCGGGAAACTGTTCATTCCATTTCTGCAGATAAGCGCCGACAAGCACGGCGACACCCCTCCATTCGTCGTGATCACGGCGTGGGACGACATCGGCAAAATCTTCATGCTATTCGGGATAGTCCTCGCGCTCGCATTCCCGATATCGGTATGGATGCTGAGACGTATTAGGATTCATGAGGCCATGAAGTTCGGAGAGGAAACAGGTTGACGGACCGAGACGGCGCGCTCCCCGGCGATCCTTACGCGATTTGCGACAACCTCGTAAAAATCTACAAGGTCGCTGACCTCGAAGTAGTCGCGCTGCAGGGGCTGGATCTGGTGGTCAACCGGGGCGAGTTCATGGCCATCATCGGCAACAGCGGCAGCGGCAAGTCATCGCTGCTCAACATCCTGGGCGGACTTGACTCGCCGTCAGCCGGTTCGTGCATCGTCGGCGGCATGGATCTCGTCAAGGCATCCGAGAGCGACCTGGTTTTCTACAAGCGTTACAAGGTCGGCTTCATCTGGCAGCAGAGCGCGCGCAATCTGATTCCGTACTTGACCGCCTTCGAGAATGTTCAGGCGCCGATGCTTTTTGCAAACGTACTCGGCCAAAGCCGCAAGAAGAGAGCCGAGCAGCTATTGGCGTGGGCCGACTGATCACCCGA
>JAPOVO010000360.1 GCA_026708165.1 Chloroflexota bacterium
CTGTCAAGCCGGCGCTTACTTCGCCTTCTGATGCGCAGGTTGTCGGGAAGCTCGAGCGCCGCCGCTGGCGTGGCGGAGGCGATTTACTTGGAAGGGCGGACGCCCGGTCGAATCGCGGCTTTGGATCGGTGTATCGGCACGTCCATAAACGGAGAATGCACGGAAGAGATCGGCCAGATTGAGCTTCCCATTCGTATAGTTTTTGGCGGCGGTGACCCGCTTGCCGCGCTTCTCGACAGCAATCTCCCCGACAAACTTGGCGAAGATGTTGCGGTGACCGTTTTTCCTCAGTGTGGGCACATGATCGAACTGCAAGCGCCGGAACGCGTGGCCGCGTTCATCGAACAGTCTATCGAGGATCTGACCTGATCGAGCCAAGTTGGGCTACCGGGATTTAACGCCTGTTTTCGCCAGGGCAGCTCGGTGGGCCGCCCATTCCTCGGAGTCGTCGAGCGGCTCCAGCTTGACGCTGGGATGGTGCCGCTGGAGCGCCGCCTGCAAGAGGAAGTCGGCAAAGTGGGGGTTCTTGGGCAGCAGGGAACCGTGCAGGTAGGTGCCGAAGGCCAGTCCGCTGCGCGCGCCCTCGGTGCCATCTTCGCCGTTGTTTCCGACTCCCGCAACGACTCGGGCGAGCGGCTCCGATTGCGGACCGAGATAAGTTCGCCCCCCGTGATTCTCGAATCCGACGAGCAAACCGTCTTGCCACTCAGCCGCTACGTTGCCGATACAGCGTGGGACGTTGGATCCCGGATGACGGGTTTCGGCGTCGAATAGTCCGATTCCGGCCAGCTCGGAGCCGTCGGCGGCTACATAGCGATTACCCATTAGCTGGTATCCGCCGCAAACCGCGAGGAGCACGGCACCCTGATCTACGGCCTCCCGGACGAGCGAACCGGTGCGCTTGGCGAGGTCCTTGCTGGCGGCTTGTTGCTGCCGGTCCTGCCCGCCGCCGATGAACAGTATGTCCACGTTACGGGGGTCGAAGCCGCAGTTCAGGCCGATGCGCTCGATCTCAAGCGCGATCCCGCGCCATTCGCAGCGCTTCCTAAGACAATCAACGTTGCCACGGTCGGCGTAGATGTTCATGAGGTCGGGATACAAGTATCCGAGCCGGAGTTTCATTCGATCCAGTAGGGGTCTAGGACGCCGCGCTCAACGAGCAGCTTTCGCAACTCCAGCATTGCGGTGTAGGTGGCGAGTATCTTGACTTGACCAGCACTTCTTAGGATGCGAGAAAGCGCACTTTCAGAGTTGGCGTCCACGATCACCGATTCCGCATCCGAGAGGCCAGCGTATTTCAACCTAAGCGCCAAGTCTTCGGCGCGATCTCCAGTCGCGACGATACTCTTGGCCATCAGGCCGTCGAAGTCAATATCCCAGATCCACGACACGTCTTCTCCGTCGGCGGCCCGGTCGTTTAGCGCCATGAGGTAGTTTGCCGGTTCGGGATCTTGCCGGAGCGATCGCAGGACTTCGTTGGCTCCGGCGGGATTCTTGACCAGGAGAAAGACCAACTCGACTCCATCGACCACCAGACGCTCGGCCCGGCCGAAAGCGGGCCTGAATCCTTCGAGGCCTGTTTTTACGTCCTCCGCGGAAATGTCTAGGGCGGATGCGGCCGCGGCGGCGGCGAGGGCGTTGTAAACGTTGAAAAGGCCGGGGGGATCGAGGTCGATGCGATCGAGCGAGTCTCCACGGCGGAGAGTGAAGCGCGCGGGATTCAGCCCCACGGAGTCGACCTCGGTTGCGGCGAAGCCGGGGGCCGGGCGTTCGAAACCGCAGTCTGGGCACGTATAGTCGCCCAGGTGAGAAAAGGTCAAACCGCGATAGTGGAGTTGAGCGCTACATAAGGGACACGAGGCCGAGTCGGCCCATTCGTCGGGTACGCGCGCATCAAGCGCAGCTTGTACGCCGTAGGTTGAAATGTCGCCTTGCCCCCGCGCGCCGGCATGAACGACCGCGGGATCGTCGGCGTTCAGGACAACGTGCAGGCTTTTGCCCGAGGCGTGGATGACGCGTCCCCATTCTTTTGAAATCGAATCGATTTCCCCATATCGGTCCAGCTGATCGCGGAAGAGGTTTGTGAGCAATAGCACCCGCGGGTGGGCATGCGGGAGGATGGCGATCAGCGCCGCTTCATCGACCTCGAACACGCCAATGCTGTTTGGCTGCACTTTCAGGCCGCCCAAAGAACTGGTGCGCTGAATCAGATGCGAAACGAGGCCCCTGGCGAGGTTCGATCCGGTCCGATTATTAAGAACTTCGTGACCCGCTGCCGAGAGTATCCGGCTCAGCATGGCGGCGGTCGTCGTCTTGCCGTTTGTGCCGGTCACGAATACGAATCCCTGGGGAATCGCTTCGAGCAGCCGCTCCAGAATTCCAGGACTTAGCTTGAGAGCAGTGAGCCCAGGAATCGCGGTTCCGCCGCCCAGCCGCAGGACTCTCGTCAGACTGCCGGCGACCTTGCCCAAGGCTATTGCCAGCCGGTCACGCATTATGTCGGGGCGCCGAATCTGCTATTAAGTGGGCGGGACTTTCGAGCGGCATCTCCGCCTTCCGCGAGGAGCTAATGGGAAACGGCTGTCTATCCGCGATTGTAGGCTCTGACGGCTTGTCGCGAACCGAGTCGGGACGTCTTGTCGTCGCGCCGTCGACTCTTGAAGAGCTGAGGGACGTAGTCGCTTCGTCCGCAGCGAACGCGGAGAGGCTTCACCTAGTTAAGGCGTCTACAGGCGTTTTGGGGCGGGAGGCGCCAGGTCTGGAGACCAATGGCGTGTCGCTGGCGCGGATGAACAGGATTCTCGAGATCGACTCGCCGAACCGCGTGGTCCGGGTCGAACCAGGGGTGAGCCATGCGTCGCTCGCGTCCGCACTAGAGGGCGAGGGACTTCGATGGCCGGTTGGACCGCTGGGCGGACATAGGTCCATTGCGGCGACGGTGGTGACGGGACTCGCCCAGGTTCAGTCCAACGGGCTGCCTGACTTGCGGCACTGGATTTTGGGAGGGCGGTGGCTGCTCGGGGATGGAACGTTTTTGGGTTCGGGTGGGAAGACGATCAAGAACTCCGCCGGGTACGACATTACCCGGGCGCTCGTGGGGTCGTTTGGATTCTTCGCGATTCCGGTGGAGCTGCAGTTGAGGGTGGAGACGATTCCGGAAAGGCGGGTGACCGGGATGGGGAGTCTTGATCCGAGCCTCATTGAGGCGGCGTTGGGGATGCCGCACGGCGTCGAATCTGTTTTCATCGTGGTGACAGGAGTTACCCGAGCGACGATGCAAATCTCGATTGCCGGTCGTGGGGCGGAGGTCGATTCCGCGCTGGACGGACTTCGCGAGTTTGACTTCGAATGGGATGACGCTGGCGCCCGGACGCTGACTGGTATCGATTCCGACTCTGCCGGCGCGCACCGGCAAGGCGTCAAGTGGACGGCGAGTCCGGCGGCGTGCGCGCGGATACTGGCCCGGATAGCGGGGGACCTGCCCGGCTGCAACGCGCTGACCCTGCCGCTGGGGCGCTGGGGCATTGCTCTAGGTCCTGATTTGGATGCGCTCGACGAACTGATCTCGGGGAACGGAGGACAGGCGTCGCCATGGCCGCCGGATCGCGGCGCCACGGGAGAGTCGGGCATTCCGGGGTTCGAGGAGTTTCGCAGGGCGTTCGATCCGAACATGGTGCTGGTGTAGGACCGCTGAGCGGCTATTGGTAGAGACTAAATCGCGGATCGTCGATATCATCAAAGCAATCGGGGCGTAGCTCAGTCCGGAAGAGCGCATCGTTCGGGTCGATGAGGTCGGAGGTTCAAATCCTCTCGCCCCGACCACCCTAGTCGGGCGGTTAGCTCACGATCGGGCACATCGACCGCTACTCGTCAGCTGATGGCGCTCGACCGGAGGTCTGGCCTACAGGACATTTTTCCAATGACGCCTCTCCTCTCCACTAGTTGGGACTGACCTATGATTGGGTCCCATGGCGTATATGAAGCCCTTCAACGCAGCCGAGTACGAAAGGCGCGTGTCGGACGTGAAGCGCCGCATGGAAGCCACGGGCTTTGAGCTGCTCGTCTGCCAGGACCCGGCCAACATGAACTGGTTAACGGGCTTCGACGGATGGTCGTTCTACATGCCGCAGGCCGTCCTCGTTCACGTGGAGGAAACGGCCCCGATCTGGTTTGGACGCAAGCAGGATGCCAAGTCGGCCCACATAACCACCAGCCTTCCGGAAGACAATATCGTCGCGTATTCCGAACCCCTGGTAAATCACCCCGTCAATCATCCTTACGATGAGCTGAGCGATCTGATCGCGCAACGGGGCTGGGGCGCCAGCAGGATTGGCGTCGACTTTGACGCCCCTTACTACACCGCCAGGGCTCATCAGCACCTCGCGGGCGGCCTGCCCGACGCGAGCATTTCGGACAGCAAGGAACTCGTGAACTGGGCGCGCCTGGTCAAATCGGAGGCCGAGATCGCCTACATGCGAGAGGCAGGCGAGCTAACGACCAGGGTAATGAACCGCGCGCTTGCGAGGCTTGCGCCGGGCGTCAGACAGCATGAGATTGCGGCGGACATCTATAACGAGCAAATCATTGGACTCGACGACGGATATGGCGACTATACGAGCATTTGTCCGCTTATCCAGGTGGCCGAGGGCACGAGCACGCCGCACCTGACGTGGACGGATGAGCCGTTGCCCGACGAGGGGCTGGTCGTCATAGAACTGGCGGCGGCGCGGCGCCACTATCACGCGCCGCTGGTGCGAACCGCCTATATCGGCGCTCCTCCTGCTGAAGTGTCGAAGCTCGCAGCGGCAATTGTCGAGGGCGGCGACACGGCTATCGAGGCCGCCAGACCCGGAGCGACCTGTGCGGAGGTCGAAGCAATCTGGCAGAAGACGATCAACCGCCACGGTTACAGCAAGGTAAGCCGGGTCGGGTATCCCATCGGCGTGGGCTTCCCGCCCGATTGGGGAGAGCGGACGGCGAGTCTTCGCCCTGGGGACGACACCGAACTGCAAGCTGGCATGTGCTTTCACTTTCAATCCGGGATCTGGCTCGACGATTTTGGAGCGGCCATATCGGAGTCGATCGTTATCACGGAAAACGGCGGCGAGCGATTGTGCGACGTCGATCGCCGTCTATTCGTCGTGAAGTGAAGCCGGCCGCTTAAGGCCACATTGGGCTGCGTGTCAGACCTCGGGCAGTGAGCAGCGGCACAAGCAGCGCGAGCAGTATCTATCGGCGCGCGTGTCCTGGGCGTCAATCGCATGACGGCCAGATCCCCACCTGCTTAAAGGCAACTCGCCCCGGCAGGCTGACTTATGCGCGACCGGGGTGACGGGCCAGAATCGCGGAAGGCTTCCCGTGGCAAACGAACGGCACACCGGCGCGGAATCGTCGGAGTTCCCGCCAACGAATCTTGGACGCTTCAATCGTCCCGGCTGCTTCTCAATCCCATGGTGCAGGGCGATGCGGGTGAGCTTTTCACCCTCTTGCGGGAACCTGCGCTCCACGGATTTACTGGGAACGCGCCACCCGCAAGCGCAGTCGATCTACAAGAAAAGATCCGTCGCTGGGAATCACGTCAGTCCCCGACAAGGGATGAATTGTGGCTGAATTGGACGCTCCGGCTGAAGACCAGTGGGATCGCCGTCGGCTTCATCCAAGCGACGTATGCTGAGCGAAGGGTTGATTTGGCCTGGGTGATTGGCGTGCCCTTCCAAGGTCGCGGATACGCAATCGAAGCGAGTTGCCGCGTGGCGGCCTGGTTCCGTGACGCCTACGACCTGGCCGATCTAAGAGCCAGCATCCATCCCGACCACATCGCCTCGCAACGCGTTGCCATGCACCTCGGGCTGCAGCCTAGCGGTGAGTTCACTGACGAAGGTGAGGAGCTTTGGGTTGCCCGCTGTTAACGATGCTCACCTGTCGATGGTCACAAGCTAGTCCCTGATCTCCGCCTTCCTAGTCGGCGTCCACCGTGGCGATGGAACGAATTGGCTTGAACGAGCGTAGTTGTTAGTAGAGTCCCCTGAAATGACACCGGCCGCGAGGGCAGCGTATGACCGATGAACAAGCCATTCTGCGCTGCCAGGATGGCGAGCGGGAAGCGTTCCGCTATCTCGTAGAACGGTACAAAGACGTCCTGTACGGCACGGCGCTGCTGATGATGAGGAATCCGACGCTGGCCGAGGAGCAGGTGCAGGAGGCCTTCCTCGCGGCGTGGCGTGGAATCAAGGGATTCAGGCCGGGCCGTCCGTTCAAGCCTTGGGTTGTGCGCATCCTGGTGAACAAGATCGTGTCGCTGCGCAGAACGCGGACGCTACCCACCGTGCCTCTCGAACAGCAGGACCCTCCCGAAGACGTGCCGCAGCCAGCCGAGGCGGTGGAGGCGCAGCTCGATCGGCAGGCGATCAGGCAGGCGCTGGCCCGGCTGACGCCGGACCACCGGGAAGTGATCGTCTTGCGCTACTTCGCCGATCTGACGGTCCCGGAACTGGCGGAAACAATTGGCGTGCCGTTGGGTACGGCCAAGTCGAGGCTGCACCGGGCGCTCGGCAACCTGCGAGATGAGCTAACGACCGACGCCGACGGAGAGGATGACGGCGATGGCTAGTAACTATTGGTCCGACCAAGATATCGAACGTGCTTTGAGGCAGCACTTTGCGGCAGTAGCAACCGACCTTCGCGCTCCGGAGAACCTCTGGGAGTCGCTGGAAGGCCAACTGGAGGATCCAGACGTGTCGCGGGGCTGGCGGAGGCTCATCGAAACGATTGGCCGCATGCGGACGCCTTTGCTGACGTTGAGTGCGTCAGGAGCGGCTGTAGTAGCCATCCTGGCGATCTTGCTGACTTCGCGGGGCGGCGGCGAGCAGGTCGCGGAGGTTATGCAAGAAGCCCCAGTCGAGAAGGCCGTAGCCCAGATGGCGCAAGCACCGGTCGAAAAGGCCGAGAAGGTAGTGGAAGTCCCGGTTGAAAAAGTCGTAATCCGCGAGGCGGAAGTCGAGAAGGTGGCAACTCCGGCTCCACGGGCTGAAGAACCCGCCATGCCGCAGAAGGCGGATGAGGGCGAGGCCGAACCTGTCGTTGAGGTTGAGAAGGTTGTCGAAAAGGTAGTAACAAAGACGGTCGAGGCGATGGCGAGAGCAGAGCAGACTCCGGCCCTGGCGACTGGCAGCGCCGCCACTACCCGGCCCGCCGACACGCCGTTTCAGGACCACCCCCGCCACCCCCGGCCGGCCACTTCGGGGACGCCGGTCTCGACCTTCAGCCTGGATATCGACCGGACGTCGTACCAGCTGGCGCTTGCCTGGGCACGCCAGGGCCATGAGATAGAGCCGGACTCGGTGAGGGCCGAAGAGTGGATCAACGCGTTCGACTATCAATACGATCCGCCTTCGGCCGGGTGGGGATTCGGGATATGGACCGACGTGCTGGCGCACCCGCGGGTAGGTGGCAAGATTCTGGCGCGGATCGGGTTCCAAGCGGCCAGGGTCGTCGATGACCGGCCGCTAAACGTCACGCTGGTGCTGGACGCTTCGGGCTCCATGGATGAGGGGAATCGAGTGGCCATCGCGCGGGCGGCGGCGGAGGCGATAAGGCAGAGCCTCCGACCGTGGGACCGGATTGCCGTAGTTCAGTTCACGCAGGACGTGGTGCATGAACTGACCGTCACACACCGTGAGCCGGACAGTCCGACCGTGCGAAGCTCCATCGAGCAACTCCGGCCGCGAGAAAGTACAAACGTCCAGGCCAGCCTCAATCTTGGAGTGCGTCTAGCAAACGAGGCGCGCCTCGAACGTGCGGACGCATACAACTACATTGTGCTGATGTCGGACGGAGTCGCGAACGTGGACGCGACCAACCCGTTCGCGATCCTGGAGTCGGCTTACGACCGGGACGCGAGCAACCCGCTGCGGCTCATCACCATTGGCGTGGGAATCGCGAACTACAACGACGTCTTGCTGGAGCAGCTTGCCCAACACGGCAACGGCTGGTACCGCTACCTGGACGACACCGACCAGGCGCGAGCGACCTTCAGCCGCGACAACTGGCTGGTGCTGTCGACACCGTTCGCCGACCAGACGCGCGCCCAGGTGACCTGGGACCCGGATGTGGTGAAGTACTGGCGCATAATCGGCTACGAGAACCGGGTCACTTCGGACGAGAGCTTTGCGCAGGACCGCAAGGAGTTCGCCGAGATTCACTCCGGGGCGGCGACAACGGTCTTCTACGAGCTGGAGCTGCACGAGAGCGCCTTCGGGACGGGAGATGTAATGCTGGGCAAGGTCGAGCTGCGCTGGGTGGTGCCGGACACCGGGCAGTCAAGAGGCCAACAGGCTGACGTAACCGGCCGGGTCGACACCCGCTTCAGATCGGCTACTGACCCTCTGCTTCAGTTCGGTGCGATCGTGGCGCTAGCGGCCGATCTGTACAGCGTTCTACCTAACCGCTATGAGGGCGAGGACTTCGACCCTTCGGCCGACCTGTCGGGGCTGGCCGAGCTTCTAGGTACGCTCCGCGGCAGTCTTGGCGGGCTCGACGCCTACCGCGATTTCTCCTTCCTGCTCGGGCGCATGGTTGAGACCGCCAAAGCGCAGGCTCCCCCGTCCACGCCCAGCGGCTACAGCCCATAGCATCCCGCGCCTGCCGGTCGGCTCCACCGGCAGGCGCAACGGGGCAGCGGGCAGCTCGAGGCAATCACCGGCAGCTCGTTCAGGCGGTGCATTGGACCCGAGAACCCTGTATGTTGGAAATTCCGGATGGGACGGGCTGGTTGCTTGCAGCGCGCCATCCGTCAATCGATGACCTCGTTTGGGGCGACTTTCTCAACGGAGGCGTATGGGGGACGGGATCAGTCAGGACCAGGACTACAAACGGCTTGCCAAGGACTACGACACGCTAGCGCCGGACGGATCGGAGATTCGGCTACTTTCGGCCACGAGCCGCGGGAGCATGGTGCACTGCACGCTGAATCCGGGAGAGGTTTCGGTGTCGGTCGCGCACAGGACGGTCGAAGAGGTCTGGTACGTCCTCGAAGGCACGGGGCAAGTCTGGAGGCGACAGGGGGACGAGGAGCGGGTGGTGGAAGTGTCTCCAGGCGGGAGCCTGACGATCCCCGTTGGGGCACACTTCCAGTTCAGGGCGACCGGAGATTGTCCGCTGCGCATCTTGATTGTCACGATGCCGCCGTGGCCGGGACCGGACGAGGCCTATCGGGTCGCAGGCCGCTGGTCGGTACCGCCACAGGATGAGCCGAAGAGTCCGGCTTAGCCGAAATATGTCTCGACTGGGGCAGTTTTCGATGGCGAAACCTGGAACGCCGTCGTGGCACCAAACGTCGGCCGCGGGCGAGATCGCTCAGGGCGCATGACCTATGATTGCTCTCCCGGTTTTGACGATTTCGGAGCATCCATGGCCGAGAGCGACGAGCGGGTAACAGTCAAGAATCCGAACACCGGTCGGGACGACACCCGCATCCTCCGGCGGATTTACGAGCCAGTGCGGGAGGCGATCCTGCAAGCTATCGAGGAAGCGGGGGAGCTCGCCTTCAAGGACTTGCGCGATGAGGTCGAACGGCGCACGCCGGCCAGCATATGGGAGAAGTCGAGCGTGGGGTGGTACACAACTACGGTGAAGCTCGATCTGGAAGCACGGGGGCTGATCGAGCGGATACCACGGTCGAAGCCGCAGCGTCTCCGTTTGACAGGGCCGCGCGACTGATCCGGGCAGTCCGAGGTATTGGGACGATTTCGACATTCGGATAGGGCCGTTATGCGTGGGCGAAATGGAGGCGGTGAGTGAGCCGGTCGGCGCCCGTTGTCGCGATCCTGTCGGACATCCACGGCAACATCCAGGCCCTCCGGGCGGTCCTGGGGGAGCTCGAGGGCGAGTCTTACGACGATCTCGTAGTTGCGGGGGACATCGTTGTTCGCGGAATTCATGATGCCGAATGCATCGATCTTCTATGTGAGTTGGGGTGCGCGGCTGTTGCCGGTAACACCGATATCTGGGTCGCCACGAGCGATCACCTGGCCGCGGCGGAGATACGTGAGCAAATCGGTCCGGAAAGGCTCGACTTCCTGACTGGACTGCCGTTTCAGCACCGAATCACGCCGCCGGGAGGCCGGTCGCCAGACGACGATTTGATGATCGTGCATGCAACGCCACGGGATACCAGGGGGATCCTCATCGTCGAGAAGCACCCTTTGTACCCGTACCGACTTACGCCACCCGCCAAAGCGCGGAGCCTGATAGATGGCGCGCGGGCAAATCTGATCGTCGCGGGCCACTTGCACTACAGGCAATCGGGTCTGATTGACCGGCAGCGGTTCGCAACGATAGACCCCGTGAGCTTCTCGAACGACGGCGACCCGCGCGCGGGATACGCGCTTGCGACCTGGGACGGAAGCGACTGGAACCTCGAACATCGTCGCCTTGACTACGACGTGGAAGCGGTGGCGGACGAGATCGAGCGGTCGGGAATCTGGCGGGCCGGCGAATGGGCCGAGCAGCTTCAAACGGCGATCATCGAGGAGCACTTCTCGCGGTATTGAAGCTTGAACCCGGCAAGCGCGGTATGCCCGATTGCGTCGCACCGGCAGGGCACCTGATTACGAGCGGTTCGTGTCGCAATTGAATCCGCGCGATGCCGGGGGCTGCTAAGGAGATTCTCCAACGCATGTACGCGTACGTTGGGAGTGCGGTGCAGGGGAGATGAACACGGGCGGCTCCGGGGAGTTCCGTTTCGCCTAGACTCCGGGGGATAAGACGAGCCCGTCCGGCTGTCGGGCAGATCAATAGGGGGCACAAACGCGAATGCGCCGATCTAGAGGATTAGCGGTGGCTATCGGCCTGGTGGTGGTTCTGCTGGCGGCCGTTGCGGCCCTGGTCGCGGTGAGGTGGTGGCCGGATGGGCTCGGGGGTGAAGGGATGGACGAGCCGGCCTTCACCCTGCAACTGCTTCACGCTGGGGACATGGACGGCGCGGTGGGCGCTCTCGAAAACGTCGAGAACTTCTCGGCCATACTGGACGGCTTTCGGAAGCAATTTCCCGACAACACGCTCGTGCTGAGCTCGGGGGACAACTTCGTTCCAGGTCCGCGGTTCTACGCGGCGGGCGACAGGGCTAACGACGCGGTGCTGGGCGTTTCGGGCAACGGGCGCGGTGACATCGCCTTCCTGAACGCGATGGGTTTGCAAGAGTCCGCATTGGGCAATCACGAGCTGGACCGCGGCACCGGGGCCTTCGCGTCCGCCATCGGCGCAGAGTCGGGAGACCGCGGGACCTATCTAGGGGCCGCCTTCCCCTACCTGTCGAGCAACCTCGGATTCGCCAACGACGAGAACTTACAGCCACTGGTGGTTGAAGATGCCCAGGAGGCTCCGTTGGCGGCCGGGAGCCTGGCAGGGAGCGTGATAATCGCGGTAGGCGGCGAGCGCATCGGAGTGGTCGGAGTGACGACTCCGCACCTGACGACACTTACGGGCGTCGGCGGCATCAGCGTTGCGCCCGCGGACAGCGCCGACATGGATGAGCTGGCGTCGATCGTACAGGGGGCCGTGGACCAAGTCGTTGGCAAGGGCGTCAACAAGGTCATCTTGCTGGCGCACATGCAGCGACTTGCGCTCGAAGAGGAACTGGCCGCCAGGCTGGCGGACGTTGACATCGTGGTCGGGGGCGGCTCGAATACGCTTCTCGCCGACCAGAACGACCGTTTGCGCACCGGAGACGAGGCCGCCGACACCTATCCAATCCGCCTGGAGTCGGCTTCAGGTGAGCCGCTGCTGCTGGTCAACACCGACGGCGATTACCGATACCTGGGGCGTCTGGTGGTCGGCTTCGACGCACGGGGAGTGGTGATTCCGGAGAGCGTCGACGCTGCCACGAGCGGCGCCTATGCCACGGACGAGCAAGCGGTGGAGGCGCTAGGGGCGCGACCGATCGCGGAAGTGAGCCGGATCGCCGACTCCCTGAGAGGCGTACTGCGGAGCCGCGACGGGAATGTCGTGGGGAAATCGAGCGTCTACCTAGCAGGCAGGCGGCAAGACGTGCGCACCCAGGAGACGAATCTGGGCAATCTGACAGCCGACGCCTTTCTCTGGCTGGCCCGGCAAGTGGACCCGGGGGTGGCGGTTGCCCTCAAGAACGGTGGAGGGATCCGAGATCAGATCGGAATAGCCGTCCAGCCGCCGGGCACGACGGACCCCGCAGACGTTAAGTTCCTGCCGCCCCCGGCGAACCCCAGCGCCGGCAAGCCTGAAGGAGGCGTTTCCCAGTTCGACATCGAGGGCGCCCTGCGCTTCAACAATGGACTCGTGATCGTCCCGCTGACCGCGCAGCAGCTTCGGGAGATCGTGGAACATGCAATCGGCTTCGACGGGGTCGGTCAGGCAACCGCAGGCAGGTTCCCGCAGATAGGCGGAATGCGCTTCAGCTTCGATCCCGCAGCGCCGCCGGGTGAGCGAATACGCTCGCTTGCGATCGTTGATGATAGCGGAGCAGTGGTAGACGTCGTGGTAAAGGCGGGGAGTCTAGCAGGCGATCCCGGACGCGAGATTAAGATGGTCACGATGAACTTCCTGGCGAACGGAGGCGATGGCTATCCGTTCCCGCTCCCGGCCCCGGGGCGAGTCGATCTCGCGGGCGAGGCCGGGCAGATCAATGCGCCGACCCCGGATTTTCCCGATACCAATGGAAACGGTGTTATCGACGAGGCGGCGCTGGCAGACCAAAGTCTGGCGGGTTTTGCCGAACCGGGCACCGAACAGGATGCGCTGGCCGAGTACCTGGCGCACTTCTTCGCCGAGATTCCGTTCGATGTTGCCGAAACTCCTGCACTGGAGGACCAGCGCGTTCAGAACCTGGGCATCTCGGGCAAACGGGACACGGTATTGGAATCTCCGGCCGGCGGGTAACTGTATTGAGCTTTCCAGCTGGTACCCGCTCGGTATCTGGAAGAGCCGAAAGGCTTTGGAGGTTGCGGGCGGGATTGAGATGCGGCCCGGGACACTTGCGTAGGGCCTGCCGAAACGGGATTTAGTCGGGGGCAGCGAGGCGTGGCTTGATCGGGACCTCCAGGTACCGTTCGAGGTCCGCAACTTCGGCCTCCAAGGCTTGCTCGATGTCGTCGGCGAGCTTCTCGAACGGCTCGATGACAAGGTCCAGACCACTCCTCTTGCGTTGTGTCTGCCAGGTAGCCCGGGCGACGCCGTCGACGAGCATCACAGGACGCAACAGGCCGCCTCCAGGATGGACCCGTTTGGCGTGTCGGGTGGGGACCGCGAGCTCCCGCCCGCGATAGCCGAGAAGATACGGGTCGTACGCGGGCAGCAGGTGGACGACCGGATCGTCCGGGCGCGCTTTTTCGAGCCAAGGGAGCTGTGACTCAAGCA
>JAPOVO010000105.1 GCA_026708165.1 Chloroflexota bacterium
CTGGGTGCGGATTCGCCATCGGATCAGCGATGCCGCGACAATCGTGAGAAACGCGCACATAGCCGCGCCGCTTGCGATGAGGATCAGCGCGAAATCGTACGTGGACTCCGCGACAAATACGTACAACGCGACTTGCAGAACGGCGACAGGCAGGAGTCCGTAGGCGATCCAGTTCCATCCGGCAGCGATTATGAGGTAGGTGAGGAACAGGGCGGTTGTCAGCAGCGCCGTCCCGATCAAGTATCTCTGCAGGAGGCCAGGATCGGGCGCGTAATTAGGGCCGACCAGGGCGTTGTGGACGAAACCGGGAATGACGAATCCGGCAATAACGGGAATCACGGTTATCGCGACGAGGACCGAGGCAGTCTTGGCGACGAAGCCGGGCTGTAGAACGCCACCGGCGAAAACGTGACGAAAGCGCGGCAGCAAAAGCAGTCCCAGGACAAATCCAGCGTAGAAGATGACCCGTCCGGCAAGGGCGGCGGCTGAAAACGACTCCATGGGAGTGTCAGGCAGCCGACTGTTGGCGATGACCACGTCAATTGCCTGAACGCCGAAGATCGACAGTGTCGCCGGCACGGACCGAAGCTGTTCTCGGAGTGTCGCCCAAAGGCTTTCACGGACCTTACCCTTCGGTGGGGAGTTTGGCAGCAGCAGCCAGATGGCGAGCACCGTGGCCGCCACGTAGCCAAAGGCGAAGCCCGCAGTTGCACCCGCCACGCCGAAGCCGACGGCTACGAGCGCCACCGCCAGAACCACGCGCAGTCCCGCTTCGGCAAGCATCACCCATCCAAGCACGCTGAACCGTTGGGCCCCCTGAAGCGCTCCGCGAAACGCGGAAAGCACCAGCGAGAGGCAGAACGTCACCGCCAGCCAGGCGAGCACCCAGTTTCCCTCGAAGCCGAAGATCTGCCGGATGCCAGACGAGAAGATGCCGAACAGCGCCACGAGGCTTAGGCCGGCCAGTCCGCCGAACGTGGCCGCGCGCAGCGCGAACGGCCAAGCCAGCAGATGGTTTCCGCGTTGAACTATGTGACCGGTACCGACAGCGACAGCTGCCTGAAAAGCATTGCCAGGGAAGAGCAGAATAGCGATAAACGAAACGATGGCCAGGACGACGGCGTACTCTCTGGGATCCAGCAGCCGGGCCATGGCGAGCTGGTAGACGTAGGAAAGACCGTTCGCGGACATAGCCAGCACCAGGAAGACGACAGACTGACGCAGCATCGACTGCCGGACCATCCAGCGGGGACGCCAAGTCATTCGATTCCGCCGTCAGGCGCCGGGATTCCGCAAAACATCTGGGGCATGGCTGGGTGGCGCTCGGAACCCGCTATGGATGCTGATTCTTATCGAATCAAATCGCGAAGCCACTGATACACGTAGCGATGCCAAGTCCTGCGGATGCTGATTTTGGACCGCCCCGCGCCGCGCTCGAACTCGTGGCTCGGTATCTCGGCGACTCTGTAACCTTTCTTGAGGACCTTCATTACCATTTCCTGCTCAATTGTCGTCAAGTTTTCCCTGAGGTCGAGATCGGCGGCTACGCGCTTGCTGATGGATCGGAATCCGTTTTGCGCATCCGTCAGACGGACGCCGAATCTATAGTTGATTCCAAGCTGGATGATCTGTTGACCGAACCAGCGAATGAAGCGGTCGAGGTCGCCGGTCATTTCGTCGCTGCCACCTCTGGGCCGCGAACCGACAACCAAGTCGGCCTCTCCCTGTCTAATCGGCGCGACAAGTTTGGGAATGTCGGTCGGTTCGTGCGAAAGGTCCGCGTCGACGAACACCAGAATATCGCCCGCAGCTTCGCGGAAGGCCAGACGCACCGCGTCGCCTTTGCCTTTGCCGTGGTCTTGGATGAGCCTAGCGCCCAATTCGGTTGCGATGGTGGGAGTCGCGTCCTCGGAGCGGCCGTCAACCACGAGCACCTCATCGGCGTACTCCCGCACCGATTCAATTACCTCGCCGACAGTCTGCTCCTCGTTCTTGGCCGGTATGATGACCGATACACTGGCATCCCGCAGTGACATAGGTTTGGGTCGCTTCCAGAGAGACGTGGCGGTCGATTATATGTGCCAAGTCCAGGGAGCGGCGTCTGACGGCGCGTTGCGGTCCATGTGGGACTCGTCCGTATCGCGCTGAAGCCGGGGGGATAATTAGTCCTGACGGATAGAAATACGTTAACGGAGCGATTGACTTATGTTGCAGACTAATCGAGACCGACTCGTGGCGATTTCGGTAATCGGCGAGGTCGCCTCGCCCAGGGCGCCGTTCGATCCGTTGCGCGTTGGGAACGACGGCGTGGGCCGCAACCTGCCGGGCTCAGGCGGGATTACGTATAACGTCAGGATCGGGGACACGGCGATGGGCTGGGCCGGCGATCACGTCGAACCCGGGGTCACGATCAAGAACAAGAACGAGATGGAAAATGGCGCGCTTCAGTCGCTCTCGTGCGTGGGCAACCAGGCAACCGTGGTCGGCGGGGACGCGAAGGGGGCCAAGGGGTACGTTACGGGAACTCATGGCGGAATCGAGCACCTGATTTGCTATTTCGACAGCGACGCGCTCGAATCGCTTGTGGTAGGCGACAAGATTCAGGTGCGCGCCATGGGACAGGGACTCGAACTCGTCGACCACCCGGAAGTCAAAATCAAGAACATCGACCCGGACCTATTCGAGAAGCTTGGGCTTAGCGCCGACGGCGACGACGTGAAAGTTCCAGTTTCCGCCGTCATACCTCCGCAGCTCATGGGATCGGGGCTTGGCGCGACCTCTGAACGCGGCGACTATGACATCGTCACGAATGACCTGACCATTCACGAGAAGTACGGACTTGGGGAACTTCGATTGGGCGATGTCGTGGCTATCAACGATCACGACAATACGGTTGGCCGGGCTTATCGCGAGGGGGCCGTCACGGTGGGCGTGATAGTCCATGCCGACAGCTTTGCTTCCGGGCACGGCCCGGGTGTAACGACCCTCTTGACCTCCCGCACCGGAAAACTCAAGCCTGTGATCGACAAGACGGCCAACATCGCCCGCTATCTCGGCGTGTGACCGATGTCGGAATCAGCCGGTGACGGCGGCTCTTGAAGATAGGGACACGCGGTTGACGCAAGCCGCGAAGGGGTTGTTGGGACTGGCCGTTTAGGTTCAACGGGTAGAGGCGTATCGTCCAATGTTCACGATCGGCACCGCGGGGCACATAGATCACGGTAAGTCCGCCCTCGTAAACGCTCTTACGGGAATCGACCCGGACCGCCTGCCCGAAGAAAAGTCGCGCGGAATGACGATCGATCTAGGGTTTGCCTGGCTGACGCTGCCGAGCGGACGCGACATAAGCATCGTCGACGTGCCAGGTCATGAACGCTTCATCCGCAACATGGTTGCCGGCGCGGGCGGCATCGATGCCGCGCTTCTGGTAATCGCCGGTGACGAAGGCGTGATGCCGCAAACGCGGGAACACCTGGCGATATTGGACGTGCTCGGCATCGACGCCGGACTCATAGTGATTACCAAGTGCGACCTGGTCGAGCCTGACTGGCTGGAGCTTGTCGCGGCGGAGGCTCTTGAAGTGGTGGAAGGGTCGTCGCTGGACGGCTCGCCGATAGCGACTGTGTCCTCCACGCGAAGGACAGGGCTTAACCGGCTGCTCGGGGAGCTCGACGACTTGCTCGACGGCCTCGAACAGACGCCCGCCGGGGGACGGCCGCGGCTGCCGGTCGACCGGGCGTTTTCAGTAAGCGGTTATGGAACGGTGGTTACCGGCACGCTGATCGACGGTCCGTTGAAGCAAGGTCAGGGTCTGGAAGTGCTGCCCTCCGGCGTCCGAACGCGGGTCCGCGGCATTCAGAGTCATAGAACGGCGGTAGAAGAACTGGAATCCGGTTCCCGCGCGGCTGTAAATCTGTCCGGCGTCGAAGTCTCGGACGTGCCGAGAGGCAGCGTTTTGGCCGTGCCGGGCGACCTGAGGCCATCGCGGCTCCTGGATGCCCGGCTTTCGCTTTTGGGGTCGGCCATGAAGCCCTTGAAGAACGGCACGGAAATCGCCATGCATACGGGAACGGCTGAAGTCCGGGCGGCGGTGAGGCTTCTGGACGTTGACGCGCTTGAACCGGGCGCGTCGGCGTGGGTCCAGATGAGGGTCCGTCAGCCTGTATCGGCCAAGCAGGGTGACCGCTTCGTTGTTCGGCAACTGTCGCCCGCCGTCACGATAGGCGGCGGGGAGATCGTGGCTCCCAAGGCGTCGAGACTGCGGCGTCATGACTTGGACGTGCTGGAGCGGCTGGAACGGCTGGCGACGGGCGACATGGCCGATTCGATAGTGCTGACGCTGGAAAGGTCGGGGCCGATGCGGAGGCGGGAACTTGCCGAAGCTACAGGCGGCCCCGGGCCGGAATTCGATCAGGCGATGGCCAAGGCCCTCAAAGCGGAGCAGGTCGTGCACGCGGGCAACACCTATTTTGAGTCTGAAGGACTGCGGAGGCTCGTCAACGCGGCGAAGTCGCTGCTGGCCGAGTTCCATGAGGCGAATCCCTTGCGTTCCGGGCTGCAACGGGAAGAGCTCAGGAACCGGCTGCGGCTAGGCTCTGGGCAATTCAACGATCTCATCTCGTTTCTGGAGCTGGAGGGAGTCGTTCAAGTTGATGGCGCGGTCGTTCGACTGGCGAGCCATCGGGTCGAGCTGACAGAGGAGCAGGAACGCGCCGCTTCAGCGCTGCTCGAGGTCTTGAATATGGGGGGATTCAACGCGCCTCCGCTGAACGAGCTGGCCAAGCGGTTTGGAGTGACGGACGAACTGCTGGAGAGTCTTGGGGCCGGAGGACGGCTCGTTCGCGTGGGGTCGAATCTCGCCTATGAAGCGGACTCGTTCGAGGGGATCAAGGACTCGATCATGAAGCTGATCGAGGACCGCGGGAGAATAGACGTAGCCGGTTTGCGGGACCATTTCGCGAGCAGCAGGAAGTATTGCCTGCCGATTCTGGAATACCTCGACTCGGCGGGAATAACCCGACGCGTGGGCGACTTTCGCGTTAAGCGGTAACGCTTGAAATTGCATTCGGCGAGTTGAGGCGAAACCGGGCGAGAATGTTCGTGAAGGTCCGGCGCGATCCGGCAGTGCACAGGATTAGAGACCAATGAGAATCAAGCAAGTAGTCATTCACGGCGAAGGCAAGGTGTCGCTGGACGACGCCGAAATCTCCGATGCGACACCGCCGGGCGAGATTCTGGTCGAGACCGAGGCCACGTTCATCAGCGCGGGGACCGAGCTTTCCGGATACCAGGGACTGAATCCCGGTCGGCCGATGCCTGGGCCTCCGGACTACCCGCTCGCCCCCGGATACCTGAACGTGGGGCGAGTGCTGGCAGTTGGCGACGACGTGCACGAGTTTCGCGCGGGGGACAGGGTATTCAGCTTCGCCCGTCACGCTTCACATCACTACGCCGCTGTAGACGGGGTGGTGGTCGCCGTTCCCGAAGAGATCGACTCCCAGACAGCGGCGGCGTCGTGGCTGGCGGGAATCGCGCTCACTTCAGTACAGGCGAGCGACGTGTCTTTGAATGATTGGGTGGCCGTGTTCGGGCTTGGCATGGTGGGCAATCTGGCCGCGCAGCTTTTCAAGCTTTCCGGTGCGCGTGTAATTGGCATCGACCCAGTGCCGTTCCGGCGGGGGCTGGCGCGCGAGGTCGGCATCGAGCATACCGTCGGCGGTTCGGATGAAGAGGTCGGCAGCCGTATTCGAGAGCTTTGCGGGCCTGAAGGGGCCGGGATCACGGTGGAGGCGGTCGGGCACTCGCGCGTGGCGGAGGAAGCCGCCGAGCTGACCGCGCCGTATGGGGAGCTGATCTTGCTGGGAACCCAACGGGCGGACTATCAGGCCGACCTGACGCATCTGATGCGCCAGATTCACTGGAAGTGGCTGGATGTGAAGGGCGCACAAGTCTGGCGCATACCGCTGCGTCCGGCCCGAGGAGTCAAACACTCCAGCTACCGGAACGCGCTGCTGGTGCTCGACTTGATCAAGTCGGGCCGTCTCGAGATCGACAAGCTGATCTCGCACCGTATGCGCCCCGATGAGATTGCGGACGCGTATGAACTGCTCTTGAACAGCAAAGACACATGCTCGGGAATCGCGATCGACTGGACGTGACCGCGCTAGCCGACGGGAAGTCTGAGTGAAGGTGGGGGGAAGATACGCAGGGCTATACTCGATTGTTGCTACAACCGCGATCTACATGGCTATTTCAAGGGAGAAACAGGTGACGCTGAGTATCTATTTGAATTTCGGTGGTAACTGCCGCGAGGTGTTCGAGTTCTACCAGTCGGTTTTCGGGGGCGAGTTCGAGATATTGCAGACTTTCGGCGATGGGCCGGGCGACATGGATGTTCCGGATGACGAGCTGGGCGACATCATGCACGTTTCGTACCCGATCGGTTCGAGCGTGCTCATGGGCAGCGACATGCCCTCGGGATTCGGGCCTCCGGTCCAGATGGGCAACAACTTCTCGATTTCGTACCAAACAGAGAGCAAGGAACAGACTGACGATCTGTTTGCGAAGATTTCCGAAGGCGGCACGGTCAGTATGCCGCCCGCGGACATGTTCTGGGGATCGTATTTCGGCTCCTGCACTGACAAGTTCGGCGTGAACTGGCAGTTCAACTACGATCCGCCGCAGGATTAGGGTGCCCAGCTAATGACAGCCTGGTTTGGTACATCCACGCCGGAAAAAAGCTGATTTCGGACTGCGCGGGCGAATAGGTCGGGGCATACTCCGTTCTGCCCGCATCCTCGGACTTCGCAGAGGACAGGCTTGGCGAGGGCTAACTAGCACTTTGGTGGTCCGTTCATGGTTCGACAGGCTCACCACGAACGGAGGAGAGCGGTCGTGGTGAGTTGATCGGATGACTCTGACTTGACGAAGAAGCCCTAAATCGCGAAATGGGAATATCCTTTGCACGGCAGTCGCGCCAACGGGCGTTTGCGGCTGTAAGAACGGAAGGATGAGTCAAAGGTGGCGGTCTACGGAAAAACGGCACTGATAGGCACGGGTCTGGTGGGCCCGCAAATCGGGGTGGTGCTGGCGCAGGGATCGACCGAGGTAAGCGTGTTCGACATGAACGCCGAGGCCGTGGACCGCGCCCTCGCCGACATGCGTGGATACGTCGACGAGCTTTCCCGCCACGAGATGCTGATGGGCGGCGACGCCGACGAGGTCCACGGGCGCATCGGACGAGCCGACAGCCTGGAGTCAGCCGTCGCCGGAGCCGACATCGTGGTCGAGGCCATCTTCGAAAACGTGGAGGCCAAGCGAGTGCTCTTCAGAGAGCTTGGGGAAGTCGCCGATCCCGCCACGCCGCTAGCCAGCAATACTTCGTCGATTCCGATCAGACACATGGCCGAGGTTTGCGAGAATCCCGAGCGCGTAGTGGGCAGTCACTTTATCCTGCCGGCCCATGTACTTCCGCTGGTCGAGGTGATTAAGCACCCGAACGTCGACGAGGCTGTTATCGAGAGCGTGCGGGCCGGCTGGGAACAGATGGGCAAGCGGCCCATCGTGGTGAACGTGGACATACCCGGCTTCGTGGCCAACAGGCTTCAACATTCGCTCACGCGCCAGGCAATCGAGCTGCTGGCAACCGGGATAGCCAGCGCCGAGGACATCGATAACGCCGTGCGCTTCGGATTCGGGACGAGGTTTGTTTCGGTCGGTCCGCTCGGTGGGCGCGACCTGGGCGGGATCATCAATCACTCCAAGGTGGCCGCGTACCTCTACAAGGACCTAGACGGGAAGGGTGACCTGGGGGCTGAGACTCTGGCCGATATGGCCCAGCAGGGCCACGACGGAGTGAAGACTCTCAAGGGCTTTCACGATTGGGAAGGCGATCCGGCGGAGCTGAGGGATTTCCATTACGAGCAGATGATCATCCAGACCAAGCGGGCGTTGGAGATCGGCTCGGTGCGGGTGAAGATGTGATTTGCGGGAGCGACCGGCTTATGCGGCGGCCAGCGAGGTGTAGTACGTCAGGAATCGGGAGAAGCCATTGAAAACGCAACCGTACGGAGGAACGGGTCACGACATAACGCCTGTTGGGCTGGGCATGGTCCCGATTGGCAGGTCGCCGCGCGTGACGTCGGACGAGCAGGCGGTCGAGATCGTGCGGGCGACGTTTGAAGCAGGCATCAACTTCATCGACACGGCCCCTTACTACGGCGACGCTGAGCGCCGGCTCGGGATCGCGCTGAAGGAAATCGGCGACGACGCACCGGACGATCTGTTCATCAACACAAAGGCGGGTTACCGGCCCAATCCGTTCGACTACTCGGAGGAGCAGACTGTCGCCTGCGTAGAGAAGAGCCTGGAACTGCTGGGTCTCGACCTGTTACACGCCGTGCACATTCACGACGTCGAGCGTTCGGATATGGAAACCGTCATGAACGGGGCCTTGAAAGCTCTGCAGAAATTGCAGGACCAGAGGCTTGTGGGCCACATTGGCGTCTCGGGCGGCCCGGTGGAGCTGCTGACCAGCTACATAGAGACGGGCGAGTTCGAGAGCGTAATAACTCACAACCGATTCAATCTTCTGGACCAGCAGGCGGGACCGCTCATCGACCGGGCGAATGAGCTGGGTGTGGCGGTGATCAACGCCGCGCCGTTCGCTTCGGGGATCCTGGCGCGGCCGGCGAACCTGGACGCGCCCTACGTGTATCACTCGGCTCCACCGGAGGTCAGGGAGCGGATCAAGCGGATATCGGCCATTTGCCGGGAATTCGACGTCGAGGTTCCGGCCGCGGCGGTGGGGTTTTCGGTAGAGAAAGAGAAGATCGCGGTCACGATTCTGGGGGCGGCGACTCCCGCCGAAATCAAGGCGGCAGCAGCGGCGGCGGACGCGGAATTCCCGCCTGAGCTGTGGGCGGCTATCGAGCGGGAGGCTCCGCCCAATATGGTCGACAACGTGGAGAACTGGCGCAAGCAAGGCGGTCAAAGTTTCATCTTGTAGCGTTGCGGCGACGGGTCTACGACGGCTACGGCGCACCGGAGGGTTGAGTGAGATCCGTATACGACTTTGAGGTCGAGGATATCGACGGCAATACCGTCGATCTCGGTAAGTTCCGGGGGAGAGTATCGCTGGTAGTCAACCTCGCGAGCTTGTGAGGGCGGACCCCGCAGTACGTGCTACTGCAAGAACTGCAAGAAAGCTATGCGGCGCGCGGGTTTACGGTGCTGGGCTTTCCGAGCAACGACTTTGCCGACGAGGAGCCGGGGCAGAACGCCGAGATCAAGCGGTTCGCCGTGTCGAGATACGGCGTCACTTTCCCTATGTTCGCCAAAATCCCGGTTCTAGGGCCTGAAGCGCACCCGCTTTACAAGCATCTGGCGAGGGAGTCAGTACCGCCTCGCTGGAACTTTCACAAATACCTGGTGGACAGGGCAGGCGGCGTTGCCGCGTACTTCGATTCCAAGGTCGAACCTGATTCCCGCGATGTCCTGAACGCTATCGAAAAGCAGCTAGGAGGGGACGGCCTCACCGCAGGGTAACGAGAATCACGCCGCCGGTTGCGGCGAGGGTTCCGACAACGGCTTTCCAGCCGGGACGTTCGCGCAGGAACACGACCGCGAGAATCATGGCGAAGACCGGGGAGAACGCCCCGAGCGCACCCGTCCTGGCGGCGCCGATTTCCTGGATCGACCATAGAAAGAGGAAACTGCCGAGAGTAAGGCCCAAGAGCCCGGAGAGAGCCAGAGTGACCGCGGTCTGGGTGTTTACCCGCAGCAGCGGGAATTGGCCGGATACCCGCCAGGCGAATGCCATCATCATCGCCGCCGCGAATGGCATTCGGAACGAGTTGGCGACGAATGGATGGGCATCACCCGCGCCTATCTTCAGCAGGATGATGTCGATACCCCACATCATGGCGACGACGAGCGAAAGAGCCAGACCCCGGCGGTACTGCCAGCGCGAGGCGTGCGGGACCTTTTCTTCGGCCGTGGAGCGCGTGGACACCAAAGCTCCGCCGGCGACAATGAGCAGCGTACCGGCTATTGCGAACCCCCCTACCTCTTCGCCCAACAGAAGCGCCGCGAAGAGGAGTGCGAAGAGCGGAAACGTGCCGCCGATCGTGTAAGAGCGCACCAGTCCGACGGTTCGAATTGCTCGGAACAACAGCATGTCGCCGGCGCCGACACCGGTGATGACCGAGACCGCCAGGGCCGCGAAGTTCTGCCAGCGCAGCTCCATAAGCTCGCCTTGCATCCCGGCCGCGAGCATCAACACCGGAGTCGTAACTGCGGGAACCAGCAGCCGGATGGCGTTCATCTGGGATACGGGGATGGAGGGGGGTGCTATACGCACAAGCGTGACCGCGAAAGCCCAGCTAAACGCGGCGCCCAGCGCGACCAGTTCGCCCACCTACGCCTCCCGGAACGCGACCTGTACGGAATTTGCCTGCGGCGGCTACCCCGTGAGTTGTCTTAGTTTGAGGGAACGGGGGATTGAAGGCCGGGGACCGGGAACTTCAAAGCCATCTCCCGCACCTCGGCTCTTATGGCGGCAAGAGCCTGCCGGTTCCTGCGGTCGTCGTGCACGCGGCGAATCCAGCCGGCTATCCGGCGCATTTCGCCGGGGCCGAAGCCGCGGGTGGTCAGCGCGGGCGTTCCAAGCCTGATGCCCGAGGTGACGGTCGGCTTGCGGGTCTCGCGGGGCACGGTGTTCTTGTTGGCGGTGATGCCGGCTCTTTCAAGGGCGATTTGCATGGCGCGGCCCGAGGCTCCGTCGGGGCCAAAGTCGATGAGCATGAGATGGTTGTCGGTACCGCCGCTTACGAGGCGCAGACCCTCTTCCGTCAGCCCCTCCGCGAGCGCGCGGGCGTTTTCGACCACGCGGGCGGCGTAGCCGGCAAACTCGGGCATCCCGGCTTCCTTCAGGGCAACGGCCTTGCCCGCGATTACGTGCATGAGCGGACCGCCCTGGGTACCCGGAAATATCGCGCTGTCGACAGCCCTGGCGAACTCCTGGCGGCAAAGGACCAGTCCGCCTCGTGGCCCGCGAAGAGTCTTGTGAGTGGAAGTCGTGACGAAGTCGCAGAACGGGACGGGCGAGGGGTGCGCGCCACCGACGACCAGACCGGCGATGTGGGCTATGTCGGCCATGAGCAGCGCCCCGGTCTCGTCGGCGATCTCGCGGAATGCGGCGAAGTCGATAACCCGCGGATAGGCGGTGTAGCCGCACACTATTAGCTTTGGCTTGACCTTCAGTGCGATCGAGCGAACGGCGTCGTAGTCGATTTGCTCCGAAACGCTGTCGACTCCATAGGCGGCGAAGTTGTACTGGCGTCCGGAGAAGTTCTTTGGATGGCCGTGGGTGAGGTGGCCGCCGTGCGCCAACTCCATGCCGAGAACGGTGTCGCCATATTCGAGCGCGGCGAAGTAGACGGCCATGTTGGGCGCGGAGCCAGAGTGCGCCTGGACGTTGGCATGTTCGGCTCCGAACAAGTCCCTGGCGCGCTGGATGGCGAGACGTTCGACTTCGTCCACGTTGCCGCATCCGCCGTAATAGCGTTTGCCGGGGTAGCCCTCCGCGTATTTGTTGGTGAACACCGAACCGACGGCTTGCATCACGGCGGCGCTCGTGTAGTTTTCGGACGCGATCAACTCAAGGCCGTCAAGCTGACGTTGCTCCTCCGACTTGAGAGCCGCGAAAACGTCGGGGTCGGTCTGGCGGAGATCGGAGTGGCCGTCGGCTTTCATGGCGATCCGGAAAGACGGCTTGCTGCTAGCCGCCGGCGCGTTCGGTCAGCAAATCGTCGACGACCTGGAGTCCGTGGATTATCTCGGGGAGGAGTTTTACGTGGACGTTAATTCCGTGCTTGCCGGGACGGAGCTTCCCGTTGTCGTCGCGAAAGTGGACGCGGGCGAATGCGTAGTCGTTCTTGTTGAAGGTAGACAGTCCGATCAGCCATTCGTCGCCGTCGGAACGGGGGATTCGGGAAAACACTTTTACGTTCCCGGGAAGATCGTCCGCCGATAGCTCCGGGGGCGCGGTCTCCACGGCCATGAGGGCATCGATAATCGCGGACAGGAGTTCCTCGTGGACATTGATACCGTGCTTGCCGGGCCGGAGCATGTCCTTATCGTCGCGGAAATAGGCGCGGGCGAATGCGTAGTCAGTGTTGGTGAACTTGGATACCCCGACCAGCCAATCTTCGCGCCGGTTCTTGGGGATTCTCTGAACGATCTCAACGTCCTTTGGCAGGTCGTCGGCGGTTATCAGTTTGGTGGATTCGGCCATTTCGCTCGCTTCGCTCAAGTGCCTGGATTCGGAATTGAACACGATACAACGACATACTCGATAAGTCGCGACTTTTTTAATGTATCAACAAACGCTGTATTTCGAAGACAAGAGTGTTTCGTTTCCGCAGTGGTGCATGGTGACAGTCAGGACGGCTCCAGCTCCCATACCTGCACTCTGCCCAGCGAACCAAGGATGGGGTCGGCGTGCTTGGAGGCGCTGCCGATTCCCGCCACGACCTTCCCCGCGATCTTGATGAACTGCCCTTTCCGTCCTGAGCGATAGACCACCTCGTCGTCGGGGGGAGTCGAAAAGAAATGCGAGCGGCTAATGACTTTCCAACCGGTGTCGCGAAACAGCCTTTTGGCCTCTCGCCGCGTCAGCGCCTTGAACGGGCCGAGGTGAGGATCGGGGGCGAGGGCGTACTCCACGCCTCTGTGACCTATGGCTTTGCGGAACTGTTTGAGGATGGAGTAATAGGAGTTGCGGTTGGTAAAGGCGACGACCAGACGGCCGTTGGGGCGGATCAAGTCACGCAGCCGTTGCAGCAATCGCAACTGCTCGGTCCGCGGCAAGGACTCAAGGCGGAAGATGCACGTTATGAAATCGTACGAGACACCGTTCATGCTGTAAAAGTTGGAGTATTCGACTTCCGTAACGGAGCGTACGACCCTGGCCCGAATGAATTCACGGACCTGCTCGGTCATTTCGACGGCGGTGATATCGGCGTCCGGGAAACTCCGTGAGAACGCTTCGGTGTATATCCCGGTGCAGGGCAGGACGTCGAGCCAGTTGCACTTGCCGGTCGGAGACCACCGGCGAATCGCCGCGTTTACCGCCTCGAACTCCGAGATTATGGGCTTGTTGTAATGGGCGCCATTGCGAATCTTGGCCATCTGGAAATGGCTTATCTGATCCATGGACCACACGTTGGGGTCTTCCTCGAACGGCCAGTGACCGGTGCCCTTGTAATGGTTG
>JAPOVO010000444.1 GCA_026708165.1 Chloroflexota bacterium
TGATCGCGGAAGGCGACCTGGTGGAATGGCAGGACTAGGCGCGAATCGCTGGTAGGATAACCCGCGCAGCATGAGGCGGTAGTTGACGGAAACGGTCTTATGACCTCTGTGGCCGCGACTCGGCCGGCGGTGCGGGCGGTGGGGTTGCGCAAGCGGTTCGGCAATCTGGTTGCGGTGAATAACGTTTCGCTGTCGGTGAGTCCGGGTGAGGTCGTGGGGCTGGTCGGCCCGAACGGATCGGGCAAGACGACGACGATCCGTATGCTGCTGGACATATTGAGACCGGATGAAGGGCAGGTGTCGATATTCGGCGCCGACCTGACCGCCCAGGCGACGGAGCAGATCGGCTATCTACCCGAAGAGCGGGGCCTCTACCGGGGGCTTCGCGTCATTCCCACGCTGGTCTATCTGGCACGGCTAAAGGGCATGTCCCAGCAAGACGCGCTGGACCGGGCCGGGGAAGTCCTGTCGCGTCTGAGCCTGGAGCCGCATCAGAACAAGAAGATCCGGGAGCTGAGCCGGGGGCTTGGGCAGCTTGTTCAGCTTGCGGCAACCGTCATGCACAAGCCGAGGTTCCTGGTGCTCGACGAGCCGTTCAGCGGGCTGGACCCGGTGAACGTCCGGCTCATCAAGGATTTCATCGCCGAGCTTAGCGGCGAGAGCGTGGCAATCATGCTTTCGACTCACCAGATGACGGACGTCGAGGAACTGTGCGACCGGGTGATCATGATCAACAAAGGCTCGGTGGTCCTGGACGGCGGATTGGCGGAGATAAGACGGCGGTTCGCGAGCGGCGAGCTTTTCGTCGCCAGCCACCCCGCCCCGGAGGGCCATGAAGGAGTGATCGAATCGAGGGCGCATGGCGCGGGGCACGCACTGAGTCTGGCCGCGGGCCAGACTCCTGAAGGGGTACTGCGGCAGCTGCTGGACCGGGGCGCGAGCATAGACCGCTTCGAGCCGGCGACGCCCAGCCTGGAGCAGATATTCGTGCGCGTGGTCGAGGAAGGCCGTGGCTAAGACCTGGATCGTGGCGCGCCACGAGTTCTCTGTCACCCTGGGAAGGGTCGGATACCGAATTTCACTGGCCGTGGTGCCTGTCGTGGCGCTGCTGGCGTTCATCGGCATCTTGATCTTTCAGTCGGTTAGATCGGGTGAGATTTCAGTTGAGGCCGGAGCGTCGGCGGAGTCGGCGGTGAGGGTGGGCTATGTCGATCTGAGCGAGGGGGAGGACGGCGGACCGATATTCACCTCGTTTCGGCGGCAGGGCAGAACGACCTTCGTTCCCTATGCCGACCAGGAATCAGCCACCGGCGCGCTTCTCGAAGGAGACATAGACGATCTGTATATCTTCGGTTCTGACTATCTGCGGTCGGGGCGTGTTACGAGGGTGGAGGAGAAACGCTCCGGAATCGACATGGACGGCAACTCCAGTGCGGGTTCGCTGCGGCGCTTTGTCGTGAGCAATCTGCTGGAAGGTCGAGTGGAAGCGGAGCTGGCGGCCCGCGTCGCCGAGCCTTACAGGCTGATGACGGTCGAGGTGGACGAGGCGGGTGAGGAGGCCGCTGAGAGCGAGCTCAACTTCAGCCGGCTGGTGATATTCGGGGCTTTCGGACTGCTGCTCACGGTGTCGCTGTTTACGGCTGGGGGATATCTCGTGCAGAGCGTGACAGAGGAGAAGCAGAACAAGCTGATGGAAGTACTGATCTCCTCGATAAAACCGGACCAGCTGATGTTCGGCAAACTCCTAGGACTGGGCGCGGTCGGTCTGCTGCTGGTTGTCGTGTGGGCCGCGTCGGGGCTACTTTTCCTGCTGATCGTGGGACGGGTCGTCGATCTCCCGGAACTGGACTTCACCTTCTCGCTCGGCGCGCTGATTCTGGCGCTGACGTATTTTCTGCTCGGCTACGCGTTCATCGGCACGTTGATGGCGGCTATTGGAGGAGTAACGACGAGCCAGCAGGAGGCGAACAACATCACCGCTTTCGTCGTGCTGCCGGCGGTTTCACCCATCTGGTTCACGAACTTCCTGATACAGGACCCGGAGGGCGTGGTTGCGCGGATACTCAGCTTCGTTCCCGTTACGGCTCCGGTCGCGAGCATGATCCGGCTGGCTTTTGGGGGCATGGGGGCCACCGACATAGCCGTGAGCCTGTTGCTTTTGTTGGCCGGCGTGGCCGCGGCAGTGTGGCTGACGGCCCGGCTTTTTCGGGCCTACCTGCTGATGTACGGTCAGCGGCCTCGGATCGCGGACATGGTGAGAACGCTGCGGGGTAGGTGAAGCAGGCCGTTCTCCGCGAGGCGGTTGCGGTTGCGCCGGGCGTGGCTGATTTTGCGCAGGCAAGCGGTGCGGCGGGTAGGGTGTGTATTATTGGCGGTTGTTTGGATTTTGGCCTTTGTGAGAGTCGAGGGGTCTTGTGGGTAACTCCACCCGGCGGAGGGAATTGTGATGAGGCTTAGTCGGTTCATCGCTGTCGCAGTCGTAATTGCTGCCGGCCTGGCGCTTACGTTTGCGAGCTGTGGCGAGACCCAGGTCGTCGAGAAGGAAGTCGTCAAAGTCGTGACGCAGCAAGTTCCCGTGGAGAAGGTCGTCACGCAAATCGTCGAACGGGCAAAGGTCGTAGAGAAAGAGGTGCCGGTCGAGGTCCAGAAGGTCGTCACCCGGGTCGTCGAGAAGGCGGTCATCCAAGAGAAGGTCGTGACGAAGGTCGTCACGCAAGTCGTAGAAGTCGAGATGGAAGCCGAGGCGCAGGACCCGCTTATCGTCGGGCATCTGAACGCGTTTACCGGCTCGCTTTCCTACTTCGGTCCGGCGCACCGCAACGCCGCCGCACTGGCCGCCGACCACGTGAACCGGGCAGGCGGGATAGACGGAGCGGCGATGGTGATCATCAGCCGTGACACGGGCGTGAATCCGGTCCAAGGCGTTGACGCGGCCCGCTCGCTCGTGGACGTTGACAATGCGGTCGCGATAGTGGGCGCCCTGGCCAGCGGGGTGACGCTCCCGGTGGCCGAATCGGTGACCGTTCCCAAGGGAGTCGTGCAGATAAGCGGGTCGTCGACCTCGCCGGCGCTCACCGTGCTTGAAGATGACGACTATCTCTTCCGCACGGCGGCATCGGACGCCGCGCAGGGAGTAGTCCTGGCGCGTCTGGCCGTGGAGCTGGGCTTCGAGTCCGCGGGAATCATGTACATCAACAACGCTTACGGCGAGGGGCTGGCGGACCAGTTCGAGGAGACGTTCACGGAGATGGGGGGCAGCGTCATCGCGAAGGTACCGCACGAGGATGCCCAGCCGACGTTTACGTCGGAACTGGAGAAGGCGACGGAGGGCAACCCAGACGTGCTGGTCGCCATTAGCTATCCGGGACAGGCCGAGATATATCTGCGTGAGTCCCTGGAAGGGGGTTACGCCGACACCTTTCTGTTCGTGGACGGGACGAAGTCTCCAGAGATGGTCGACGTTGTCGGAGGGGACCTGTTGGAAGGCTCCCACGGGACCGCTCCCGGATCTCCGGACAGTCCAGCGGTGCAGGCGTTTCGTAGCGCCTACGCCGACGCACACGGCGGAGTAGAGCCGGCGTATCCCTTTACTTCGGAGACCTACGACGCGGCGGTGCTGATAGCGCTGGCGGCGGCGAAGGCGGGCACGACGACAGACGCCGAAGCGATTCGCGACGCGCTTCGAGAAGTGGCGAATCCTCCAGGCGAGGTGGTTGGTCCGGGAGTCGAGGGCATCACAAGGGCCCTACAACTGATAGCCGAAGGCAAGGACATCAACTACGAGGGCGCCGCCGGTCCGGTGGACTTCGACGAGCACGGCGACGTGGTCGGTCCCATAGAAATCTGGAAGATCGAGGGCGGCGAAATCACGTCGACCGGTAGGTTCGAGCTGCCGTAGGTCGAGGGGGCCGACTGCCTTTCACTCGCCTTTCATGTGACGTGAGGGGAGCGGGTATGGATTCCCCCTCACCCTCGTATCTGAGTACGGGGCAGGTTCTAACCCTCTCCCTCGTAGGGGAGAGGGGACGGAACGGGTGGCGTGTCTGAAGGCATGCCCTGTCGTTCCCTCTGCATGAGTAGACGGGCCGGTTGCGGCTTTTCCTGAAGCGAGTGAGGGCGGTTCGCGAAGCGCCCCTACAACGTTCGAAAGATGGTCTGGAATCCGGCCCTGTGTCTGGAAGTCTGGATTCCTCTCGCCCCTTCGGCCTGATCAGGGCAGGCTCTAGCCCTCTCCCGCGTGGGGGAGAGGGGACGGAGGCGGTCGGTCAGCTGTCGGCCGCGCGCGTGATCCGGCGCTCCTCTCCCAGAATGCCGCCCGGCCGGAGCAGGATTACGGCGACAATCAGCACGCCAATCATGAAGAACCGGAAGTTGGGATCCGAGAATATGCCTGGGAGGAACTGGGTCCCGGTCCAGATTCCCCAGACGACGAACGCACCGAGGATGGCCCCGCGGTTGTTACCGGAGCCTCCGACCATGAGCATGGCCCAGATAACGAAGGTGGCCAGCAGCGGATCGAAGGTCAAGGGCGAGAGAAAGCGGATGTTGTGCGCGAACAGCGCTCCGCCGACGCCCATGATGACCGCACCGAAGATGAAAGCCTGGAGCTTGAACCGGAAGACGTTCTTGCCGCTGGCTTCGGCGGCGACCTCGTCCTCGCGGATCGCTCGAAGCACCCGTCCCCAAGGCGACTTAACGGCTCGCTCGACGGCGAGGAACAGGGCGGAGAGCACTACCAGGACGACGACTAGGTATAGGTAGTCATAGTGTTCCGGCGAGACCCAGCCTTCGAGAAAGGCGGGGATTCGGTATAGGCCCTTGGAGCCGTTGGCCGCCCACTTTTCGTTGAGGAAGAACAGCCTGACCGTCTCCGCGATTCCGAGGGTCGCAATCGCCAAGTAGTCGTCGCGCAGCCGCAGGGTGACGTAGCCGATGATCAAGGCGATGATTCCACATACTGCGGCCGCTGCCGCCAGGCCCAAGAAGAACCACAGATCGATCCCCAGGTCCAGAAAGTGGGTCTCGGACCAGTTACCGCCGAAAACGAAGTCCTCGAACAGCGCAGGGTCCGGGGGCTTGGTCGTCATCAGCGCCGACGTGTAGGCACCCAGTGCGAAGAATCCGGCGATGCCGATGTTGAACAAGCCGGTGAAGCCCCAGTGCACGTTCAATCCCAGCGCGAATACAGCGTAGATGGCGGCCATAATGGCGAATCCGACGAGGTAGTTGACGATGCCGATTGCGTCCACGCCGAGCGCGCCTCTATCCCGAGTCTCCGAATATGCCCCGCGGCCTCATCAGCAGCACGACGATCATAATCGCGAAGGCCACGGCGGGCTTGTAGCTGGGATTGATCCACTGGGTCGAGACTTCCGAGGTCACACCTATGACGAATGCGCCCACCAGCGCGCCATAGGGATTGCCTATTCCTCCCAAGATCACCGCCGCGAATAGAGGGATGAGGAACCTCCACCCCATGATGGGCAGGAGCTGCGCCTGAAACACCGCCAGCAGGACTCCGGCGGTCGCGGCCAGTCCGGCACCTATAATCCAGTTCCAGCGGATGACTCGCTGGGTGTCGATGCCGCTGACCAGGGCCAGATTCGGGTTGTCCGCCGTGGCCCGCATGGCCTTGCCCATCTTTGTGCGGGTCAGGACGAGATACACGCCGACCACCAGGACTACCGCCACGACAGCGATGAAGACGCTGTCTGGAGGTATTCGCACGTCCAGGGGTAGCCGGAAGACTTGCCGGAACTCTCTGGGGTAGTGCTGCGTTTCACCACTCCAGATAACCTGCACCAGTCCACGCAGCGCGATCGCCACGCCCAGGGAGGCCATCGCGATGACAACGGCGTTTACTCCCCGTTGTCGCAGCCTGCGATAGATCGCCACGTCGAGCAAGACGGCACCGGCGGCGACGACGGCGGCCGCGAGCGGCAGAGCTATGAGCAAGGGGTATCCGAAGGTCAGCGGGCCGAGCCCCTCACCCTCGATTCCGAAAGCGGGGAATGCGCCGGTCAGAAGGAACAGCGCCACGTAGGCTCCCATTGTCATGTAGTCGCCGTGGGCTATGTTGGCGAAATTCAGGACGCCGTAGATCAGAGTCAGACCGATTGCGCCAAGGGCGATGATGGCTCCGAGAAAGACGCCGTTGACGATCAGACTCATCTTTACGAACGGCAGGAGGCCGGCGACCAGCACCGCCGCCACGATGGCAAGCGTGATGCGTCCGGGCGTCCATTTGAAACTGAGTCGCGCAACCGTGTTTTTCAAGGTGGGCATCGAACTAGGCCGAATCCTCTTTCTGCTGCTCGAACCGAAGTGCCGATTCCGCAAGAACCAGCCAAGGAGGCTGAGACTCCGACTCTGAAAGACAACTCATGCTCACCCGCCCAGATAAAGGCGAGCCACCTCGGGGTTGTCGAGCAAAGCGTGGCCCGCGTCGTCCAGGCGGTTTTCGCCGGCGGACAGGACATAACCCCTATCAGACAAGCGTAGGGCTTCGCGCGCGTTCTGCTCGACCAGCAGAAAGGCAACCCCAGTGGCGTTTATTTCCGAAATGCGTTCGAGGACCAAGTTCGTCATGGCCGGGGACAACCCGGCCGAAGGCTCGTCGAGCAGCAGAAGCACCGGGTCCAGCATCAAGGCACGGGCGACGGCGAGCATCTGGCGCTGGCCTCCCGAGAGGCTACCGGCCTTTCGATTCGGGCGCACGGCCAGGTCGGGGAAAAGCTCGAACATCTCGTCGATCCGTCCGCCATAGTCGTCGTCGCGAACGAAGGCGCCCATCTCCAGATTCTCCCTAATGCTGAGAGCGGGGAAGACGTTGGCCGATTGCGGGACGTAGCACAGTCCTCTCCGCACTATCTGCTGAGGAGGCAGTGAGGAGATGTCTTCGCCTCGGAAGATCACTGTTCCGGTTCGGACCTGAACCAGTCCGACGATTGCCTTCATCAAAGTGGACTTGCCGCAGCCATTGGGTCCGATGACGGTGACGATCTCACCGTTGTCCACGGTTACGGATACGCCGTGCAGAATCTCGGTCTCCCCGTAACCGGCGACGATTCGCGAGGCTTCAAGCAGCGCCACTGAAGGAGCTTCCCAGATAGGCTTCGAGCACTCTTGGGTCTTGCTGGACATTCGAGGGAGGCCCCTCGGCGATCACCGCGCCGTTAGCCATGACGATGATCGGGTCGCAGAGGGCCATCACCAGCCGCATGTCGTGCTCGATGATAACGAAGGTGATGCCGCGCTCGACGCTGGCTCTAAGGATGCCGGCGGAGAGCTCCCGAAGCAGCGTTCGATTGACCCCGGCGCCCGGCTCGTCCAACAGGACCATCCGGGGCTGGGCCATGAGGGTCCGAGCGAACTCCAGGAGCTTCTTCTGACCGCCGGACAGGTTGCCCGCGTATTCGTCGGCGAGATGCGAAAGACTGACGAACTCCAGAACTTCCAGCGCCTGGGACTCTATGCGTCGCTCCTGGCGGTCCACCATCCAGGGAATGAGCCACGACGTCCACGGACGTTCGCCTAGCTGAGGGGCCGGGACGAGCATCAGATTCTCGAGCACGGTCATGCGTTTCATCTCCCGGGGGATTTGAAACGTGCGCACAAGGCCAAGCTCGAACGTCTGGTGCATCCGCATTCCATCGATGCGCCGGCCGCGGAAGAGAATCTCGCCGCTGGTTGGAGGCATCGCGCCCGAAACCAGATTGAACAGAGTGGTTTTGCCAGCCCCGTTGGGGCCGATCAGGCCTGCAACGGCACCGGGCATGACTCTCAGAGAACACTGATCTACAGCCCGGACGCCGCCGAAGTCCTTGACGACGTCGCGCAACTCGAGGATGGGTTGCTCTTCCATCAAACCGTCTCCGGTTTTCCCCTGACGGATCGGATGATCTTGAAGTGTCTCATCGAATGTTGGAAGCGCTAATTGAGCTACCGCGGGCGATTCTACAGAGTGTTCGGTGACGGCGCGGTCGGGGCAGCCCCGAAGGCTTTCTCAGAACAGCTCCGCGAACGTCGGCAACTCGTGCAGCGCCACTTCCTCGATTCGCAGGTGCAGTGCCTGATGCCAGCGATGGGATACGAACAGATTGACCACACCGTCATCAACAAAGGCGTCGATGTAGGAGCACTGGTGATTCATGAAGGGCTGATCGTACTCCGGCGCCAGGGCGTTCGCGAATACGAAGCGAGGTTCGCTCCAAGTCCGACCGCCATCGTGGGAAATGGCTGCCCAGACTTCCGAGCGGTCGGCCATAGACGCTTCCTTGTCGCTGTGCAGGCCGGTGTAGTCGAGGTCGTGGTGGCGGTTGTGGTGGAAGGCCACGAGGTTGCCGTTGGATAGCTTGAAGAGCATCGGGGGCGCGTCCGGATGCACCAACGGCGTGGGCTTCGGTTCGGACCAGGTCCGGCCGTCGTCGAGGCTGCGAAGGTTCCAGAGATGCCCCTCCGGGGTTCGGGCCAGCGCGTATACTTCACCGCCGCCGAGGTCGATGGGGCGCAGTTCGTCCATGCGATTGAAGCCACCAGCGTGCCAGCCGCCGTGTCGAGCGTGAGGAAGCAGCTCCCAGGACCGGCCCTGATCCTCGGAACGCAGGATGTACTGGCGAGTCATCAGCGGGCGGTACGACCAGTCGGCTTCATGCGAACCCAGCAGCCAGGTTCCGGCCTCGGTTTCGCACATCCGCATGGCAGACATACCGATGAAGTCGGGGTCGTTCAGCGGCCGGATCAGCCGGACCTCCGACCAGGTATGGCCGTCATCGTCCGAGTAGCGAAACCCGATCGGCGCGTTCTCATGCAGCCCACGCTCGCGCGTGTAAAGGCCCCAGATGGGCTGCGTGCCGAAGCAGTAGATGCGGCCCTCCGGGAGACCGCCGTCCGAGCGGGGCGTGAGCGGGACGAATCCATGCAGGTTGTAGTCGACTTCGATTGGGCGGGTCGGTCCGCTCCAGCTTGCGCCGCGATCCGTGGACCGGAATGCGAAGAGGTCGTTGACCTTGCGGTCGGCACGCCCGTAGTGGCTGTGACCTTCCGGATAGCTCGGGGTGCTTGCAGGAAACATCAAGAGATAGTCACCGCCAGGCGTTTTGATGGCCCGGGTCTCGAAGACAGTGCCGCGCTGCGTGCGGTAGACGACCTGGCCGTCAAGGGTCGGCGAGGTGATAAGGCCTAAGTCGTCCCGAACGACCAGTCTGCCTGGGGGAGCGGCGAGAGCTACCGGCCTGTCCTGGAGGTAGATCGTTTCTGCCAGCGTTTGCGGCGGATAGAGACTGTTCACGGGGCCCACGTATTAGAGCGCCCTCTCGCGGGTGACGGGAAGAGGGTTGGGTAGGCGGCGCCCCCGCTGGCAATCATCCGGATTGAACAACCATCACTAGTGCCTACGTTCGGCTAGCCGTCGGTGAAGAAGACGGTGACCGAAGTGCTGACGATGAGCGCGCCGTCCACGACGCTTTCCTCTCGGACTTCGATGCGGACGGGTCCAGCCGCGTAGATGCCCGTGAGGGGGATGGACTTCACAAACGTGCCCGGCCCGTCGTAATCGCCTTCCACCGAGATGTAAGACTCACCGACCATCATTCCCGTCTGATCGTAAATGCGGTAGGAGAGATTCTTTTCGAAGGGCATAGTGCTGATGCGCCCGCGCAACTCCACTTCGGAGCCGACCGTCGCTCCGCTCAGCGGCGCTTCCAGGACAAGCTCGGGAACCGGTTCGCGGCTCGTTCTTCCATCTGTAATTGGAGTGGCCTCCAGAACCACTTGAACCGCAGTGGTTGCCAGCGCCGAGCTTTCGGCCCAGTGCTCGTCGATGACCTCGATGCGCCCCGGTCCGCCCGCGCCGGAGTTGAACTCGATCTGCTGCGCGAAGGCCCCCGATTGGTCCAACTCCGCGGTAACGGGAATGCGCCCCATGCCGATCACACCGCCGCGAGCGTCGTACACCAGATAGGTGAGGCTACCTGAGGGTGGAGGAGTGCTCGTCCTGCCACGAACCTCGACTCCGCTCGCGACCTTTTGGCCTGGCAGGGGGGCCTCAAGCACTAGGGACTGAACCGACGCGATCCGGCCGGCTTGCAGCCGGAACTTACGAGTTACGTTTAAGGACGGGCAGCACAGCCCGTCATCAGGGCCGTGCGTGAGCATGTTCGCGGAGATTTCGCCGGCTACTATGGTCATGCTCTCCACCCGCGCCCGGTCGCCCAATAGCACGCGCCCCGCCTGCACCGGCGCGCCGTCCCGGTCGAGGAAGGCGACCAGATGGATAAACGTACCGGTGCCGCCGTAATTGATGTAGACGACAACCACAGCATCGGCGATCCCATCATTGTCAAGATCACCCAAGGCGAATGTGTCGTCGACAAGGCCCGCGTGTGCCCGTTCCGTCGCTCCCTCGCCTAACTGTATCGATGCCTGACCGTCGACGAATCGAATCGGGGTTTCCTCATCGCCGATCAGCGGCAGACGGTATTCGGCGTTGCGTAACTGTTCCAGCGTCAGCCGTGACTCAGCGTCAGCAGGCGCTACTTCCGAAGCGGGAAGTCTTTCAACGTTGAGCGAGCCATCCGGAGCGTAGGACCAGATACGCTGACCGTCGGTGAAGGAGGTCGAGTTGTCGGCTTTGATCCAGACCAGCGTGCCGTTGGCGGTGTGTTGCCGAGTTTCGCCGGTTTCGGGATTATGGCTTTCGTTGTCGACGCAGTCACCAACGACATCGGGGATGAGGTCGCTCAAGGCCTTGAACCCCAATTGGAAGGTGCAGTCGTCGGCCAGAACGGGCTGCACTCCCAACGGAAGGCTTGCCGCGACGATCAGCAGCAGAAGCCACTTTCTTATCGACTTCATTCAGAAGAAATCTCTCGCTGCCCGCACTTCACGATGCCACCCACCGAACGATCAGAAATATTACAGCGTCGCGCTTAGCCAATCCCGTGTTGTCGCAGCGAGGCATCGACCGCTTGCGGAGCCGTGTGTTTCACGGCTTCTGGGTTCCCGCTCCCCGATTTCGCGGGACATGCTTCGCGGGAATGACGGCTTTTGCGGGGATATCTCGTCAGAGTGGCCGCGGCGGGTCATAGCTCGATTTTCTCGCCTTCGAGGTCGGAGGATCGCTTAATCGCATCGATAACGCGCAGGACGTCGACGGCGGCTTCTCCGGGAATGTCGGGGGCACGGCCTTCGGCAATCGAGTCGGCGAATTCGACGATCTCTTCGACATAGATATTGCTCATCGGGGTGGGCCAGTTTTCCGGCATGATGGGCGGCGCTTTTACTATGTAAGTCCTGTCCCTATATGCGGCGTTGACTTGGCTCTGAATCCAGACTTCGTTCGTCGGGTAGTCGGCCCTGATCTTGCCGTGTGTGCCCATCACGTCCACGTAGTCGATGACGGCGCCGGAGTTCTGACTGCAAAACGCCTGCGCGACCAGGCCGCTGGGGAACTCGAGCGTGAACCACGAAGTGTCGTCGGTGCCGTTTTCGGGGACGTAGGTGACCTTTCCGGCCACCGTCTCGGGCATCTCGCCGGTAAGCCAGAGAAGCTGGTCGATCTGGTGCGATCCCACGAAGAGGAGCGCGCCGCCGCCTCGGTTCGGATCGGCAAGCGGCCCCGTGAGGTACCGGCTCCCAGCTTTACCGGAAGTGATGCCTACCATTTCACCTACCGCGCCGGAATCGATTTGCCGTTTCATTTCCACGCGCGAGGGCAGGTAACGAAGGCAGTAGCCAACCATTAGGTTGACGCCGGACTCGCTTGTCGCGGCCACCACGCCGGCGGCTTGTTCGGCCGTGAGGGCGAGCGGCTTTTCGACGTAGACGTGATTTCCGGCGCGTGCGGCTTGCGACGCGGTTTCCGCAAGGGCGTCGTGGCTGGTCGCAACCAGTACGGCGTCAAGATCGAACTCGAGCATCTTTTCCATGCTGGTAACGCTATGCCCGTAGCCGACCCAGTCCTTTGCTTGTAACGCGAGCTCCGGCACTACGTCGCAGCAAACGACCAAGTCGAACCTGCCGCTTTCCCTGGCGGCCCGGCCCATGTCGCGGCCATGACGGCCGGCTCCGACGACTCCCAGCTTGATTTCTTGATCGTTCATAGACGCCCTCCGTAGCTCGCGTTTTGCCGGCGGCACGCAGTTACCGCCGATGGACTACCGCAGCTTTTCCAAGTCAATCCTTCTATGAGATCAGTCTCGTAGACGATCTCGATGGGCAGACTTTACCTTGACGCGTTACATTCACACCTCTACTATGCCGAGTGAGTAATAGTTCGTTCGCCAGTGGAGGAGCTTCACCGGGGCGCGCTTAGCTTGGGAGAAGGGCAAATGGAACGAGACGCAAAGAAGGGCGGCACTCTAGACCGTAGACGGCTCCTGAAGGCCGGGTTGCTTGGCGGCGGGAGCGCGGTTGCGGCGGCGGCGCTGGCGGGCTGCGGCGAGACGCAGGTCGTCGAGGTCGTCAAGGAAGTGCCGGTCGAGAAGGTCGTGACGCAGATCGTCGAGAAGGCGGTCGTCGAAGAGAGAGTCGTCACGCAGATCGTCGAGAAGGAAGTCGTCGTAGAGAAGGTCGTCACCGAGGCGCCGGCGATGCGGCGGAGCGGGACGGTGACCTACTGGTCGTGGTGGGCACCGACTTTGCGTCTGGCATTCGGCGCATGGGACGAGTTCCTGCGTACCGACTTCGAGAAGAACAATCCCGGCATTAAAGCTGAGGTGCAGTTCCTGCCGTTTGGCGACCTGGTGACGAAAACGATAGCGAGCCTGGCTGGCGGCGAGGCCCCGGACGCGCTGCACGCGTCGGTGGCGTTCGCGAGAGACCTCTATGACAAGAATGCCCTGATCTCGATGAACGACTACATCAAGGTCCAGCCCGAGTACGCGATGGACAACTACTTCGAAGGGTCCACGTTCTTCAACCAGTACAAAGGGCAGGTGTTCGGGATACCGGGCGAAGGGCCGGAGTTCACAGCGCGCGCGTACAACACCGAGCACTTCGACGCAGCCGGGCTGGCGTCAGACCCGCAGGAGCTACAGCAGTGGACCTCCGAGATGTGGGTCGAGGCGGCGCTGAAGCTGACGCAGCGGGACGGCGACAAGGTAGCGCGATCAGGCTGGGTAGCGATTAACCAGTCGGAGGAGAGCTGGGCGGCGAACTCG
>JAPOVO010000364.1 GCA_026708165.1 Chloroflexota bacterium
ACCGTGGATCCGGGGGAGAGCTTCGGGGGAAGAGCCGGAGGGGAGCCCAAGCGCTAGCCCGCTGATGCCGCTATTCGCCTTGTACAAGGCGCGAAGCCTTCCGGCAATAACCTGCTTTTCGGTTTCGAAGTCGGAAGTCAGTGCCTGAATCTGACGGGTGTTCTCATAGACGTCGAGTTCGCGAGTTTCGAGCTGTCGTTGAAGCTCCTGAAGCTTGGCCACCTCGTTATAGCGCGCCTCTTCGATAACCCGGAGACGCGATTGCAGCGACGAACGGCGCGCGCGCGTGGCGCTGAGAAACGCTTCTGTCTGCTTGCGGCGCTCGGTGAGATCGTCAAGCTCGACCTTGCGCTGCTCGATCTGCTCGTCAAATTCGGTCGCCGAAACGTTGAGACCGCCGCCGGCCAAAGACACACCGACAGCCGCCAGACCGACCGAAGCCCGAATCAATCGCCTGCGAGAAAGGCTAGTCATCGAAACCGGCCGCTGGAAGGTCTTTTGTTATGCGGCCCCGGTCGAGCCTAACTACCCGCCGTCGAAGCCTGTCCACAACTTCGCGGTGATGCGTGGCGACAATTGTCGTGACTCCGTTACGGCTAATTTCCATCAGGAGGTCCATGACATCGGTCGCGGCGCTGGGACTGAGACTATCGGTGGGCTCGTCGGCCAGCAGGATATTCGGCTCTGAAACGATTGCTCGGGCGATGGCCACGCGGCGCAACTCGCCGCCCGACAGCTCGCCAGCCTTGCGATCGGCGAGACTCCGGACTCCCGCAGTTTCGAGGCATTTCAGCGATCGTTCACGTATGACGCGTCCGGACTCTCCGGCGATCTTGAGCGGCAGCGCTACGTTGTCGAAAACAGTCTGGTTTCCGAACAGTCTTGTGTCCTGAAATACGATGCCAATCGACCGGCGATACTTTGGAAGCGTCCCATTCTTGGGGTGTGAAATGTCTATGCCGCCTACCAGAATGACCCCCTTGGTGGGTCTTTCCTCGGTGGTTACGAGCCGGAGCAGGGTCGACTTGCCGGCGCCGTTGGGCCCGACGAGAAAGACGAATTCGTTGCGAGGGATCGTCAACGTCACGTTGTGCAGCGCCCATTCGTCGTCCCTGTATTGCTTGCAAACATCTTGGAAAATAATCATCGCAGGGAAATACCAGGTTAAGTTTCGAGATACCGCCTGACTGAGAAGAAAGACCCCACGCTTCCGACCACCGCGCCGACCAGCACCGTGAACAGTGTGAGGTTCGCCACGAAGCCCGTCTCAGTCTGAATTGGCAGGAATGCGACCAGCGAGTTGAGGACCGGTCCAAAGTTCGAATAACCGACCACGAAAACGACAGCGGCGATTCCGGCGCCTACTACGCCGATAAACGCGCCTTCGATTACAAACGGACCGCGCACAAACCAATCGGTGGCGCCGATCAATTTCATGATCTCGATTTCCTCCCGCCGCGAATAGACGGCGAGGCGGATGGTGTTGAAGATGACGAACAAGGTGACTGCGCCGAGGGCGATGACGATTATCGTGCCGCCTATGCGCGCCATGCGTGAAATGCGCAGCAGCTTGCCTACAACGTCGGCACGCACCAAGACCTGTTCGACGACCGCGGTATTGAGGCGAAGCTCTTCGGCTATTTCAAGCGCGCCCGCGGGATCGAGCATTCTGATCTCGATACTGGCGGGAAACGGGTTGGTCTCGATTACGTCGAGGACCTCGGCGAGATCGGTCAACGTCTCACGGAACGAGCTGGCCGCCTCGGCTCGGGATATGAAGTTCACCTGGTCGACACCAGGCCGCGCACCGATGCTGCTTATGAGCGCGTTTACCTCGCTCGGCTTGGCGTCGTCGACCAGGTAGGCGACCAAGTTGGTGCGGCGTCCCAGAGTGTCGATCATCTTATCTAGGGTGTCGTTGATGGCTAGAAAAGCGGTGAATACAACGAGCATCACGGCTGTCGTAATGATCGCGGCAAAACTAGTGAAGCGGTTGCGCCACAGCGCCGAGAAGGCTGCCCCCACTATGTAGCGCAAGGTCCGGATCCTATGCATAGTAGCCGCTGACCATTTCATCGTGGACTACACGCCCGTCCTCGAGCGCGATCACGTGCCGCTGCATCCGGTTGACAAGCTCCTGATTGTGAGTCGCAACGACGACGGTCGCACCTTGGGCGTTAACCTTAGCCAATAACTTGATAGTCTCCCATCCTGTCTCGCGGTCGAGGTTGCCAGTGGGTTCGTCGGCGATGACGATAGGGGCCCTGGTCACGAGGCACCGGGCGATGGCCACCCGTTGCTGCTCACCGCCGGAAAGCTGAAACGGGTAGTGATCGGCGCGATTCGCCAGACCCACAGTGTCGAGAGTCTGCGCGACGAACTCCCTGCCTCGCTTATCGTCCTCGCCCGTAACCTTCAACGCAAATGCGACGTTCTGCGCAACGCTTAGATTGGGAAGCAGTTTGAAGTCCTGAAAGATGACGCCGATTCTCCGTCTTAGAGACGGTATTTCGCTCCGCTTTAGCCTGGTTATGTTGATGCCGTCCACATAGATCGTGCCGCTCGACGGCTCCTGATCTTTGGTGAGCAATCGCAGCAGCGTGGACTTTCCGGCACCACTGGGGCCGACCAGAAAGACAAAATCCCGCTGGGGGATATAGATGTTGATGTGGTCGAGGGCGATCGCCCCGGTTCTATACATCTTGACCACGTCGTGGAGAACGATCATGGACATCAGGGGGTCGACTCAACCGTTTCGAACGTCTTCGGAGCAGTTTGTCGGGCGAAGTCAAGTTGTGAACTCATCTATTACTGCCAACTCAGCCGGACTCCCGGGACTTCGCCTCCCAATCCCGGATTCAGGCTTGAAATCAGCTTAGATGTTATCAGCGACGTGTGCAAAGGAGGGGACAACTTCAACGCCTCGACCTCGACGAAAGCACTTGGTGGACCACAAATCCGATCAGAATGATGATTACGACTACCGACCCGATCGCCACGTTGCGCACAACCGAGGTCGGAGGGGGTATCTGAGAGTCGGAGGAAACGATAGCAGGCCCCGGAATGGTGGGAGTCATCTCGGCTTGCTCAGGGGTGGGAGCGGGTGTGGAGTGTTCGCTGATCGACGTAGGAGTGGGCGCGGCGGCCTGGCTCGCGGGTGTTGAAGTCCTGGATTCCACAGGAACCGATGTCGGTGCGGGTGAGACTTCGAGCGCCGCCACGGCAGTCTGTGTAGGCAGCGGCGTAGGGGTTGGAGTGTTGGCGACCTGCGCGGGTTGCGGGGTCGAGGTGTCGGGGTTGATGGCGGGCTGGCGGCTAGGGTCTATATGGTCCATCCAAAGCGCCTCTAGCTCGGCGAAGGAGACGTTGAGCGTACGTTGCACGGCTTCGTCGTCCGTCACGCCTTCTCGGTATGCATCGAGCAACCGCCGGACAGACTCCTTGCCATACTTGTCGATGACGAAGCGTATGAGCGAGTTGCTTTCGGCGTAAGCGAGGACTGCGCGCGTATTCGAGGCCGGGAAAGTTGAAGTAAGTCCCCGTAAGGAGATCAAGCTCCCGTTACGCACTGCTCGCTCCACAATACCGTCGTAGTCGAACCGCGGATCGCCGGCGGACTCTATGTAAGTTGCTATACCCTCGTGAATCCATGCTGGCGGACTGCTAAAGGGGTTTTCGGTTATCTGGCCGATAACGATGTGCGCAAGCTCGTGCGCAATCAGAATGTCGAGCTCGGGTGTCGAGACCGGGGCGTGCAAGACGATTGTATTGAACGGGATTATGGCCTGTCCCGCAGCCCATGGACTGGTGCCGCCGCCGAGCGCGCTGTGCATCATGTTGATGTCGGCGTAAAGGACGATCCGCGTTGGACGCACTAGATCGACATCGAAATTGTCTCGAATTCTCGCCAGAGCGCCGGTGGCGGCGTCGAGCGCCATCTGACCGAAGTCGTCGTCGCCTTCGTACCACATTATCTCCACGACCTCCTCACCGATCCGCTTCCACGGTAGTGAGGAGTCCTGATACATGATGCGAGAAGGTGCCGTTGTGAAGACTAATCCGTCGGCGTCGGTGATTCGCCAGTGGTATTCGATCTCGGCTCCCGGCACCAGAGCGCTGGCGACCTCCCAGCGATGGCCGGCGGTCAGTTCACCGCCGCCAACTTGGGGAGCTACGTTTTCGAATACTCGCGACGGCGCGTCGGGGAGTCCGAAAAGTATAGTCACTCGCGCTGGTTCGGGGCCGTCCCAGGAAGTTACGAGCTTGAAGTTGATCGTCTCGCCGAATTCGATCTCGGCAGTCTGTGTAGCTTCTTCAAGTTGAATAGGTTCGGCGGCGAACGTGACGCTATGCAGGATCGAAAGGGACAGCACCGCGCCAAGCACTAATGTGACGAACCGGCGGATGGGCAAAGGTGTTACGCCGTCCCTGTGACTTGCATCCGCGATTCCAAGTAGGCGTGAATCAGGGCGTCCAGATCGCCGTCGAGCACACCCTTGGTATCGCTGGTCTCGAACCCGGTTCGCAGGTCCTTGACCTGCCGGTAAGGTTGGAGCACGTATGACCGAATCTGATTGCCGAAGTCCGCGCTGATGTTTCCACCCCTCAGTTCGGCGTTGCGAGCCTCAGTCTCGGCGCGTTTTAGCTCGGCGAGGCGTGCCGTTAGAACGGTCCAGGCAAGCTCTCGATTGCGAATCTGGGACCGCTGATTGCGGCACACGGCGGTCAGTCCGGTGGGGATGTGGGTAAGCCTAACTGCGGACTCGGTCTTATTGACGTGCTGGCCTCCGTGTCCGCTGGAGCGAAAGGTATCGACGCGGACGTCGCTTGGGTCAAGCGCCACATCGTCGCCGTCTTCTATCACGGGCAGTGCCTCGACTTTGGCGAAAGACGTGTGACGGCGGTTGCCTGCGTCGAACGGAGAGATTCGAACCAGGCGATGTACACCCGCCTCGGAGCGCAGGTAGCCGTAGGCGTGGCGGCCCGTAAACCGAACTGTAGCGCTCTTGATTCCGGCCTCTTCACCGGGCGACACGTCGAGCAGTTCGACAGCGTAGCCGTGCGACTCACCCCAACGCTGATACATCCGCAGGAGCATTTCCGTCCAGTCCTGGGACTCCGTGCCTCCAGCGCCCGAATGGATTGCGATAATAGCGTCCGAGGCGTCATAGTCGCCTCCCAACATTAGCTCAAAGCGGCGGTTTTCGAGTTCGGACCTCAGTGAAGCAAGGTGTGATTCGACCTCATCGAGCAGATCGTCTTCGTCGTCGCCGAGCGAATCGGCAAGTTCAGCCAGGTCCACGGCCTCAGCTTCGAGCGCATTCCAGCGATCCATCTCATCGACGACGCGGTGCAGTACCCTCATTTGTGCCTGTGCAGACTTGGCGTCGTTCCAGAATCCTTCGGCGATGGTCCTGGCCTGCAGTCGCTTTATCTCCTCGCGTTTACCCGCGTGGTCAAAGGCGCCCCCTAATGTCCGAAATAGACTCGACAAGCTCTTTGGCTTGCGAACTGGCCTCGTTAGCGTCCATGACACCTCTTGAATTTCTTGCCGCTGCCACACCAGCAGGGCTGATTTCGACCTATTTTCCTGGAAGGCTGCGACGCAGACGTTCCCGTCCGGCCCGGCTTGCGCCGTTGCGGAGCAGACGGGCCGCTAGTCTCGCCGCTTTGTGAGGAGAGCACAGTCTCTTTATTTATAGCTGGCTTGGGCGTGAGCCGGAAAAAGCGCTCTATCGATTGGCGGCGAAACGTGTCCTGAAGACTCTTGAACAGACTGAATCCTTGCTTCTTGAAGGCGACCAGCGGATCTTGCTGTCCGTAGGCAACCAAGCCGATGCCTTGCCGGAGCTCCTCAATGGCGCTCAGATGCTCGACCCACAGGTAATCGAGCGTCTGCAGCAGGATCCACCTGACGACTTGCGACTCGTGCCCTTCGCCGATTTCAACGGCCTTGCGAGCATAACGCCGCTCCGAGTCCTGAAGTAAGAGCGCCGTGGCTTCTTTCTGGTCCAGTTCGTGGAACTGCTCGACGGCGAGCGCTTCGGACGCGCCGAACAGACCGTCGTACGCGTCGACGGTCGCTTTGATCTCCGGCTCGTCCGAGTGCTTATGGAGACCGTGGTCCTCAATCAGTGCGGTAACTTCGCTTTCGAGAAGGCCCAGGAAGACGCCGGTCAGGTCGTCGTCCCGCAAGTAGCGCTCCCGCTGCCCGTAGATCACCGCCCGCTGCGTGTTGATGACGTCGTCGAACTCGACGACGTGTTTGCGGATGTCGAAGTTGTGCCCTTCCACTTTGCTTTGAGCCGATTCGATCGACCTGGTGACCAGCTTGTGCTCGATCGGCTGATCGTCGGGCAACCCAAGCCGTTCCATGACCGTGGCTATGCGCTCGGACTGAAATCTACGCATCAACTCATCTTCGAGCGAAATGAAGAACCTGGACTCACCGCGGTCACCCTGACGTCCGGAGCGGCCGCGGAGCTGGTTATCGATTCGCCGCGAATCGTGGCGTTCAGTTCCGATGATGTAGAGGCCGCCGATGTCGGCTATACCCTCGCCCAGCTTGATGTCGGTTCCCCGGCCTGCCATGTTGGTGGCTATCGTGATGCTGCCGGGTTCGCCCGCCAGGGCGACTATCCCGGCTTCTTTCTCGTGGTATTTCGCGTTGAGGACTTGATGCTTGAGGCCCGACTTGCGTAGTAACGCGCTCAAATGCTCAGAGCTTTCTATCGAGGTGGTTCCCACCAAGACGGGCCTACCAGCGGTGTTGGCCTCCGAGATGTCCTTTACGACCGCTTCGAATTTGGCCTTCTCAGACTTGAAAACCAGGTCGGGATGGTCTTCCCGAATCATGGGCATGTGTGTCGGTATAACCTCGACGTCGACTCCGTATATCTTGCGAAGCTCTTCTTCCTCGGTTTTGGCCGTGCCGGTCATGCCGGCCAGTTTGTCGTAAAGACGGAACAGGTTCTGAAACGTAATCGTCGCCAGAGTGCGGCTCTCGTGCCGGACGTTAACCCCCTCCTTGGCCTCCACCGCCTGGTGCAGTCCCTCGCCGTAGCGGCGGCCCGTCATCAGGCGTCCGGTGAACTCGTCGACGATTACGACTTCGGCCCGGGAATCCCGGCTATCAATAACCTTGTTGTCCTTGTAGAGGACGTAGTCTTTGCCTCGGTGGTACAGCGCTTTGGCGCGGAGCGCCTGCTGCAAGTAGTGGACGAACTGATAGTTATCTTCCGCGTAGAGGTTGTTGATCTTTAGCTGCTTTTCGACCTTGGCGATCCCGGCTTCGGTCACGGAGACGGTCCGCTGCTTGAGGTCCAATGTGTAGTCTGCGCCTTCGTGCAACCGTTTCACCAGCTGGGCGAAGCCGTAGTAAAGCTGGGCGGACTCTTCGGCCTGTCCGGAAATGATCAACGGGGTGCGGGCTTCGTCTATGAGGATGTTGTCTATCTCGTCGACGATCGCATAATGCAAACCGCGCTGGGCCCGCTGGCTCAAGTCGTGAACCATGTTGTCACGAAGGTAGTCGAAGCCGAACTCGTTGTTGGTGCCGTAGGTGATATCGGCCCTATAGGCCGCGCGGCGCTCTTGCGGCGGCATGTCGTGGTAGATCACGCCCGCCGTCAAGCCCAGCTTTTCGAATATTGGCCCCATCCAGTCGCGATCGCGCCGGGCGAGATAGTCATTGACAGTGACGATATGCACACCTTTGCCATCCAAGGCGTTGAGATAGGCGGCAAGCGGCGCCACGTACGTCTTGCCCTCACCGGTCTTCATCTCGGCGACCGCGCCGCGGTGAAGCACGATCCCGCCCATGATCTGGACATCGAACTGTCGGTCGCCGATGGAACGTATGGTGGCTTCGCGCGCCGCTGCGAATGCTTCGGGAAGGAGGTCGTCCAGGGACTCACCGTCGGAGCGGCGGGCCCTAAACTCCGCAGTGAGTGATCTCAGCTCATGGTCCGAAAGCGCCTGCATGTGAGGCTCCAGCTCGTTGACCTCGTCCACGATGGGCTTTAGGGACTTCGCCAGACGCTCCGGGCTGTCGCCCAGCTTTTTGATCCAGTTAAGCAAGCTGTTTAGGGAATTAGAGTCTCGAACCAGCGAAGCGAATGCTGAAACAGACGCGGCACTGTCGAATCGGGATTGCTGTCACCGTTTGATTATAAGCGTCAGGAGCATGGGGCAGAGCCCAGCGTTGGACGCGTGCGAGGTTAGATCAACCTAGCCTTGCAGAGTGCATCGCCTGTCTGAAATCAGGTAGATTCGCTCGCGACGTCACAGGAGTGGGACGAGCCGACCGACCGCGGCGATTGCTAGAACCCGCTCGTTCGCACTTCCTCGAATAGGCCTTGGTTGCGGGTAAAGCGCAACGTGAGCTTGCCATTTGGTCCGTTTCTGTGCTTCGCGACTTCGCAAGCTACATTGACCGGACCTGCGTCTAACGATTCGGCCTGTTCGTTGTAGAGGAAAATGACCACGTCGGCGTCCTGCTCGATTGACCCGCTCTCCCGCAAGTCAGATAGGCGCGGACGCGCCTCGCCGCGCTGCTCCACGGCCCGCGAGAGCTGCGCTCCGGCGACTATCGGCACGTTCAACTCACGCGCCAACGCCTTCAGCGATCTCGTAATTTCGGATATCTCCTGCACGCGGTTTTCGGTGCGGCTGCCTTGCATAAGCTGAAGGTAGTCTAGGACGATCATGCCGATGTTGCGCTCGGCCTGCATGCGTCGGGCCTTCCCCCGTAGCTGCAAGATCGAAAGCGTGGGAGACTCGTCGATAAAGACCGGGCATTCGGAAAGCTCGCCGATCGCCCGGCCGATTCGCTGGAAATCGGTGTCCTGAAGGTCGCGTGCGTCACGAAGCATCCTTGAATCCATTTGAGCTTCCAGACTGACCAGTCTCTGCACAAGCTGCTCGGCGGAAAGTTCGAGCGTGAACATCCCCACCGGGACTTCGTTGTTTCGAGCCGCGTTTCTACACGCGTTCAGCAGGAACGTGGTCTTGCCAATACCGGTTCGCGCGGCGACGATCACGAGGTCGGACCGCTGGAATCCTCCGGTCAGCATGTCGAGAGTCGGGAAACCGGTGGGTATGCCGCTTAGCACGTCGGGATGTTCTTTGCGAAAGTCGAGCTCATCGAAGTACTTTGTGAGGACCTCGCGTATCGGGAGATATTCGCGAATGTCGGTCTGTTTTGCGATGGAGAAGATGATGCTCTCGGCGTTATCGAGGACTTCGCTGGAGTCCGCATCGGAGTTCATCGCCATGCTGGCTACGGTCGTGGCGCCGTCGATGATCTGGCGCAAAACGGAGGCCCGGCGGACTATGTCGGCGTAGTACTCGACGTGAAAGGCGCTCGGCACCTCATTAGCGACGGAGCTGACGTACACTTCGCCGCCGGCTTCTTCGAGCGCCTGCATGCGCTCAAGCTCTTCGCAAACAGTTACGAAGTCGGGCGGTTCGTTACGCTCTCCCAGCGCTCGAATTGCTTCGAACATGCGTCGATGAGAGTGCCGGTAGAAATCCTCGGGCCGCAAGGAGCCGGAGATCTTGGTATAGCCGCCCGGATCTATGAGGAGGCTTCCCAATACTGAGCGCTCGGCCTCGATGTTTTGAGGGGGCAGCCTATCTACGGCCACGATTGGAGAGTTTAGCTAGGCGTAGGTTTCTTCCGACTCGAACAGATCGTAGTCGGGATCGTCATCCGCGCCCTCGGCTTCCTCTTTTACCTCTTCGGATTCCGCGGAGCGTTCGGCATCCAGGCGGGCGGCCAACTCCGACTCTTCAAGAATCTCGACGGTGATCGACGCTTCGAGCCCCGCGGCTATCCTGACGGGCAGCATGTACATGCCGAGGCTGCGGATCGGACGCTCGATCTCGATCTTATGGCGGTCGACTTCTACTCCGATTTCCTCCCTGATCGCGTCGGCAACGTCCTGGTTTGTGACCTCGCCGTGAAGCCGGTTTCGCGCTCCGACCTGGGCGCCAATCATGAGCGTGGCCCCTTGCAAAGCTTCGGCTTGCCCTTCGGCCTCGATGCGTTCCCGTCGCTCTTGGCTCGCTTTAAGTTGCTGCTTCAATTCGGCGCTGCGCAAGACGCTTCGCGTGGCTAGCTGGGCCATTCCTTGCGGGATCAGGAAGTTACGCCCATAGCCGGCGGGAACTTCGGCAATGTCGCCGATTTGCCCCACGTTCTTAACGTCTTCGAGAAGTATTAGTTTCATGTCTTCGACCAATCGGTAAGTGCGATATCCGGTCTGCCGAAATGTCGCTTGCGCACAGTCCCGCAACTTCGAAGTGACCGTAGATAAGCGGACATAGAGTGTAACGAAATTCGCAGACCGTGCGCTTTAGAGAGACTGTTTGGTAAGGAGGTCCAGGAACTCGGCGTTGGTTTGGGTCTTGCGAAGCTGGTCCATCATCAGTTCGATTGCTTCCTCATCGCCTACGGCGCTCAGCATCCGTCGCAGCAGCCAGGCCATTCTGGTCTGGTTCTCGTCTAGCAACAGCTCCACGCGCCGGGTGCCGGAGCGCAAGACGTCAACCGCCGGAAACGTGCCGCGCTCGGCGAGCTTGCGATTGAGGATCAACTCCCAGTTTCCGGTACCCTTGAACTCTTCGTAAATGACCTCATCCATGCGGCTGCCGGTGTCGACCAAGCACGAGGCGAGCATGGTGAGACTTCCGGCGTTTTCGATGTTGCGGCCAGACCCGAAGAACGTCTTTGGAGGGACGAGCGCGCCGGGGTCGATGCCTCCAGACAAGGTCTTTCCGCTCGTGGGACAGGTTGTATGCTCTGGAAAGCCTCGTGATACTGTCGAGAAACACTACGACGTTGCCGCCACTTTCGACCAGCCGCTTAGCTCGGGCGGTGGTCATCTCGGCGACGCGGCAATGACTCTCGGGCGTTTCGTCGAACGTCGAGCTTATGACCTCGGCTCCGGCAACCGATCGTTCCCAGTCAGTGACTTCCTCGGGACGCTCGCCGATGAGCGCTACGATGATTTGCAAATCGTTGTATCTGTTTAACAGGCCGCGGGCGACCCGCTTCATCAGTTCGGTCTTGCCTGCCTTGGGCGGAGACACTATCAAGCCGCGCTGACCGCGCCCTATCGGAGCCACAAGGTCTATGACGCGGGTTGTCATTTCAAACTTATCGTGTTCAAGGATCAGATGCTCGTCGGGGAAGATGGGCGTGAGGCGCTCGAAGATCGGTCGGCTGGCCGTAATTTCCGGGTCCATGTTGTTGACCGCGACGACCCGCACGAGCCCCTGGTATTTTTCGCCGCTCTTGGGATTGCGGACCTGGCCGGAGACGTCGTCGCCGGTCCTGAGGCCGAAGCGTCGTATTTGCGACTGCGAAACGTAGATGTCGTCCCGGCTGGGAAGCCAGTGCACGTCTCGTCGGAGGAATCCGTATCCTTCATCGATTATCTCGAGGATCCCCGATTGGAACAGGTTTTGACGCCCGCCGTTCGCACCATTGACTTCTGCCAGCTTGGCGATGAGAGCGTCGCGTTCCATCTCCGCCGCATCGGGAATCTTCCGTTCGGCGGCCAAAGCCTGAAGCTCGACCAGATTGCGTGACTCGAGATCGGCGAGCGCGGTCGCAGCGTTTGCGTAACGATCCCCTTCGCGAAGCCGGGCCGGGGGATTGGAACGCCCCCTGGAGTATCTTCGCCTGCTCACAGTGTTATCGGGATCGCTACGTTCATACTCAATTCGCCCTCACGACTCGGAAAGCTCTCCTCCTAAAGCTAAGTGGCCGGTGCAATCTCGAAGCGCGCGGCGGCACGGCGTAATGGCGCTGTGCGAGCAACAAGTCCAAAATTGAACATTGATCCGTGAGTCGAAACTGTGTTCCTTACAGGGAGGCCGTAAACGACCTCGACACACTCGCTCGGATGGAAGAAGGTATTTGGGATGCGCCGGGAACCTGTAATCGGTGTCTGCCAGTTCCCGATCGCCCATCGAACATATCACGGCGGTTTTTGAGCGTCAAGAAATCGATTACGCAAGTCACACAACCACTACGACGGAGCGTCCGCGATGGTTGGCAGTACCCATCGGAGGAGTGACAGTTATGTGCGTTCAGACTGGGGCGCGCCGATTATGATCGGCATATTCGGGGGAACCTTCGATCCGGTTCATCTGGGTCACCTGGCGATCGCGGACGACGTTGCCAACGCTTTCGGTCTGGCGAAAGTGCTGTTCGTGCCGAATGCTCGGTCTCCGCTGAGGCAGACGCCTGTGGCGTCGCCGTCGCAACGCTTTGAGATGTGCAGGCTAGCAACGTCTGATAACGTCAGATTCTCGGTTTCCAGGGTGGATATCGATCGGGATGGTCCGTCTTATGCAATCGACACGATCAGGCTTCTTAGAGCTGAGAATCGAGATTGCGAGTTTGCCTTTATCGCAGGTACGGACGTTCTGGATGAATTGCGAAGCTGGCGTGACACGGACGCACTTCTGCGGGAAGCGTTGATGTTAGTCGTGGACCGTCCCGGGGTAGATGGAGTCGACGTGGACAGAGCGGCAAGCGAAATTGGTATAGCGGGTCGACTCGTGAAGCACCGGGCGGCGCTCATGGACGTGTCGTCCACGGATATCCGGCACCGGATCCGTAACGGGCTTTCCTATCGATCTCTACTGCACCATAGGGTTTACGACTATCTCCGCCGTCATCGGATCTACAAAACATCCTGAGGCGCCGGAAGCGAGTGATACACTCGAATTGGCGTCTATACAGGAGCGTGCCCGGGAGGCCCCCATACAGGTCGAGACTGACGAACTCGCACATCGCCTTGTGTCCTTTGCCGCAGAGAAAAACGCGAGTGCAGTGACGCTTCTGGATATACAGAAGCTGACGACTATTGCCGACTATTTTGTGATTTGCACCGCCACCAGCACCGTGCAAATGAGGGCGATCGCGGAGGGAATCATCAGCGAAGCTCGGGAGCAGATCGGCTTGCGCGGTCGTGTCGAGGGCACACCGAGCGACGGCTGGATGGCGCTGGACTTCAAGGATGTGTTAGTCCACCTCTTCCTTCCTGAGAAACGTGAGTACTACAAGCTGGAAGAGTTTTGGGCGGCCGCACCCGCA
>JAPOVO010000294.1:0-2519 GCA_026708165.1 Chloroflexota bacterium
GGCAGCTTGACCTTATATACATTAGTAATAGGGACGAGCTGGAAGCCCTCAACGACGCCGGTATGCTCACCGCCGTGCAGGCTGCCGCCACCAGCGATCCCTCGTTCGACACGTCCAACTATTACCAGTCCGCCCTGGACGCTGCCTCAATAGACGGTCAGCTGATGGCGCTCCCTGTGTGGGTGCGCCCCACCATGCTTCAGTACAGCCCCCGGCCGTTTGAATCCGCCGGGATCGAGCCGCCCAACGACTCCTGGGACTGGCCCACTTTCGTCGAAAGGACCTCTCGCCTGACCGTGCCCCGCGCCGACGGCGGTCGCTCGCAGTACGGCGTCTTGATAGCGCCGGGCGCCACTCCCTCGTACATGTTCATGTGGCAAAACGGCGCCGAGATTCTCTCCCCCGACGGCAAGACCTCAGCCGTCAACAGCCCCGAGGCGGTCGAAGCCGTGCAGTTCATGGCAGACCTCGTGCTCGAGCACGAGGTATCTCCTCGGCTGATCGTAGGTGACGACGAGGACCTGACTATCGACTTCAGCGACGACGGCATCGTCATCAACGGCGGACTGGTTGCGATGCTCCCCCGCCAGGTTGGCGGTCAGTTCGGATTCAGCATCTTCCGGGCGATCTTCGCCGGAGGCGGCAGGGGCGGACGTATGCCGCGCGTGAACATTCAGCGCGCACCCTCAAGTCAGCAGTCGCCCAGTGCCGGGACCACGCCGTCGGCAAACCCCATCGAAGTCTTGGAGAGCCTGCCGCTCGGCCCGTTGCCCCGAGGCCAGGTCGCGGCCAATCTCGGCGAGGCCGGTGGAATGGTCGGAGTTCTCGACGGAGCCGCCGACGTGACCAGCGCCTGGAGCGAGCTTCGCACTTTGATCGACGCGCTCGAAGTCCAGGGACTCGTCCCCGCGCGGCGTATGAGTTCCGAAGAGTTGACCCGGATAGACAGCTCGCTCGACACAAACAGCGCCGCCGCTCTGATCAAGGCCACCGAGGCGTCCCGTGTGCCCGCATTCCCCAGGAGTGAGCTGATCACCGCCATCATGAACCAGGCAATCGACATCCCCGTGCTCACCGGCGAGATGAGTCCCCTCGACGCCTGCAACGCCGCCGCCAAGCAGATCGACGACCTCCTGGCCGCGTAACCCGTCCCCACATCCTGAGCTTCCTCCGCCTATTCCGAGCCTGCCTGCCGCTCCCGTGCATCCTGAGCACGCCTGCCCTGAGCTCGTCGAAGAGCCTGCCCTGAGCCTGTCGAAGGGGATCGAAGGACGCGCGGCATCATCCCCTCTCCCCTGCGCGGGAGAGGGTTAGGGTGAGGGGGATCAGATGTGGGAGTCCACATACAAACTTCGCAGGGGCGGCTCTCGAACCGCCCTCCCTCCACTAGCCGCGCCCGGCTAGCCAATCGAAGCCTCCATGAAAGACTGTCAAGTAACTTGACAGTCTTGATGATGCGTGCTACCCTTATTTTGGTTTGGCAAAATAAGGGTAAGACAGCATGTCGGAGTGTCTGCCTGCCGAACTGGAGGCGAATATGACCTTGCAAGAACTATTGAAAGACACGCAGATCGGTGTAACAGGTCTTGCATCTGAGTGGGCTGAAGTCGAGATCAACGAAAATGATAGAGATGCCGCGTGGGAACTTCACGTAGAAATGTCAACCAGAATCGTGACCGAACCCTTGCCTCCAGAGGTAGGGGATGAAAAAGCAGCATTGACTAGTATCTATTCGCTATTCCCTGCTACTCGTGAAATCCTGCGACGGCATGGACGGCAAACGGTAGGGTTCAGCAGAGTTGCCGTTCCGGTATTGAATCATGTCGTGCGGCCCTTCACTGCCAAATGGCACAAAGAGAGTCTTGACGGTGCATTTGAAGACCAAGACAGGATAAGACAGTTCCGACAGGAGCTAAAGGAATTGCAGAGCCACCTACGCAACTACAATCGAGTGTTGGCAGAGATGGCGGAAGTCGAAGAATTGGATTGCGGAAACAGTGAGCGGGGTCAGTCGTGACTGTTCCCAGGCACAAAGTCTTCACAAGTTTTCATAACGAAGATCAGGGCTACAAGGACTATTTCGTAGAGATGATGGGAGATGACATCATCGACGAATCGGTTAGCGACGGAGACATACCAACTGACGTCAGTACCGATACGATTCGTGGAAGAATTCGTGACGAGTTCATTCGTGACGCCACAGTTACGATTGTTCTGATAGGTCCCTGTACATGGCAACGCAAACACGTTGACTGGGAAATCGGCTCCAGTTTGAGGTCTACAAAGCTGAATAGTCGATGTGGCTTGCTCGGAATACTATTACCCCATCATTCCGACTATGGAACGCGAAAATACACCAAGGGGTTAATGCCTCCTAGACTCGCCGATAATGCTGGCTCGGATGACGAGGCTTACGCTTGGATTTACGACTGGTCATCCACCGCTGCGAATGTTAGGCGCTGGATTCATAGAGCATTTGAGCGACGGAGCGGCGATGCTCCCAACAATGGCCGAACGCA